>CAZPJF010000279.1:0-5095 GCA_964586095.1 uncultured Gemmatimonas sp.
AACGCGCTCGCCGTGCGCGCGTCGATCGCGCTCGGCGCGCTCGACTTCGCCGCCGCCCGCGCCCTGCGCCTCGAGGGGGTGGAGGTCTCGCGCCGCGTCGGTGACCGCGAGGGCGAGGGCCGTGGGCTCGTGGGCCTCGGCGAGGTCGCGCGGCTCGAGGGCGACTACGAGGGCGCCGACGCCTACTACCAGCGCGCGCTGGAGCGCTTCCGCGAGCTGGGCGACGACTGGCACTGCGCGGCGGCGCTGCACAACCAGGGCTGGGCCCTCGCCGAGATGGGGCGGTTCCCCGAGGCGCAGCTGGCCTTCGAGGAGTCGCTGCAGCTGTTCGCCGCCGCCGGCAACCGCGTGGGGACGGCCCTGATCCTGGCCGGGTATGCGCGGATCCTCGTCGAACGCGGCGACGCCGAATCGGCGGCCGTCGCCCTCGCCCTGTCGTACGCCCGGTTCGATGCGCAGCGCCTCGGCCCGGCGCACGCCGACCGCAAGTCGTGGGAGCGGACCCGGGCGCTCGTCGAAGCCGCGCTCGAGGCCGACCGCCTCGCCGCGCTGCGCGCGCGGGGCGCGGTGCTCGACGACGACGAGGCCCTGCGGTGGACGCAGGAGCGCCTGCGGCAGTCGTCCGCGGCGCTCAAGACCTCGGGCAGCTTCCCCGTGCCCGTGGGGACGGCGGCACCGCGCGCATCGCGGCCGGTCACCGCGGGCCTGCGCGTGCGCGCGCTCGGACCGCTCGAGATCCTGCGGGGCGGGACGCGGCTCGACGACATCGACTTCGGCGGCCCCAAGCCGCGCGAGCTCCTCCTCCTGCTGCTCAGCCATCCGCAGGGCCGCACGCGCGAGCAGGTGGGCGCGGCCTTCTGGCCCGAGTCCTCCGCCGCGCAGGTGAAGAACCGGTTCCACGTCACGCTCCATCGCCTGCGCAAGGCGCTCGGCGATGGCGACTGGATCGCCACCAGCGGGGAACGCTACCTCGTCGAGCCGTCGCGGTCGGTGGAGTTCGACGCGCAGCTGTTCGAGGAAGGCGTCGCGGCGGCGCTCAAGTCGCGCGCCCCCGCCGACGATCGCCTCGCCCAGCTCGGCAACGCCCTCGCGCTCTATCGCGGCGACTTCCTCGACGGCGCGTCCGCCGGGGACTGGCACCTCGACCTGCGCGACCGCCTGCAGCTGCGCTACGTCGACGGGCGGATGGCGGAGGGCGCGCTCCACGCCGCGGCCGGTGCCGACGTGCGGGCGGCCGCCGCCTACCGCGCGGTGCTCGCCATGGACCCGCTCCACGAGGAAGCGTCGCGCCGGCTCATGACCGCGCTCGAACGCGCGGGCGAGCGCGCGCAGGCGCTGCAGCACTTCAAGGAGCTCGTCGAGCGCCTCGACCGCGAGCTCGGCGTGGAGCCCGATGACCGCACGCTCGCCGTCGCGGCGCGACTGCGCGCGGGGTGATGGCACCACCGGCGCGGCGACGCGCCGGCCACCGGAGTGACCTGCATCACGCGCCGGGATCCCGCGACGCGGGTAATCGACCGGTGAACGGTCCTGTAATCGGCGCGATAAGCGCGCAGTAATCGCGCGGTCGTACTCCTTCCCACGCGGCACGGACAGTCGGTCCGCGCCGCGCTCACCGACACCTTGGGAAGGCAGGAGACCGTATGACCCGCGCGACCGTTCGCCCCACCCTCCGCAACCTCACGCTGGCCGTCGCGGCGCTCGCCGTCGGCGGGCTGCTCGCCTGCACGCCGGCCTCGGGCGCCGAGCGCGCGGACACCGCGCGGTACGGCATGGGCACCGACCCCGCCGACCTGAGCGGCACGCCGCAGGAGGATCCGGCCGGCATCACCTACGGCCCGGCCGTCCGTGTCGGCCAGGGCATCGCCCGCACGTATATCCTCTCGGCGGGCAACGCGCCGATGGAGGTCGGCGTGCTGCTCACCGAGAGCGCGCTCAGCGGGCTCCAGGGGCACCACGAGCCCGGCGCGGTCCCGATGCCCGACGGCCACTCGATGTACGAGCACGTCCTCGCGCTGCCGGCCGACAACCGGACGCCGTTCCAGCACGTCGTGCTGAACTGGAACCCGGGCGGGCACGAGCCGCCGGGGCTCTACGACCAGCCGCACTTCGACTTCCACTTCTACACGATCACCGATGCCGAGCGGCGTACCATCGTCCCGAGCGACGCGGCCTTCGCGACCAAGGCGAAGCGCGTCCCCGCGGCGGCCTTCATCCCCGCCGGCTACATCGCGCCCGACACCATGGCGGTCCCGCTGATGGGCGTGCACTGGATCGACCCCAAGAGCCCCGAGTTCAACGGGCAGACCTTCTCGCGCACCTTCATCTTCGGGTCGTGGGACGGCAAGGTGACCTTCGCCGAACCGATGATCACGAAGGCGTTCCTGGAGTCGAAGCCCGACGCGACCTTCCCGCTGCCGTTCGCGGCGCAGTACGCCGAGCCGGGCTACCAGCCGGCGAGCTACACGGTGCGCTGGGTGGCGAAGGAGAAGCAGTGGCGCGTCGCGCTCTCCCAGCTCACCTGGAAGGAGTGATCCCGTGACCCGCGACCGGCAGGACGAGGGGCTCCCCGTCGCGCTCGTGGTGGGCGCGACGGGGCGCCAGGGGGGCAGCGTCGCCCGGCACCTCCTCGCCGGCGGCCGCTTCCGGGTGCGGGCGCTCACGCGGCAGCCGTCGTCGGACGAGGCGCGCACGCTCGCGGCACTCGGCGCCGAGGTGGTCGCGGGCGACCTCTCGGACCGCGGCTCGCTCCGCGCCGCGCTCCGCGGCGTGGATGCGCTCTTCGGGATGACCGACTGGTGGGAGCACTTCGAGGGCGAGCTCGCCCAGGGGATCGCGCTCGTGGACGCCGCGCGCGCGGCCCGCGTGCGCCACGTGGTGCTCAGCACGCAGCCGTCCGTGGCCGTGCGCACGGGCGGACGGCGGCACTCGGCGGAGTTCGACACCAAGGCGCTCGTCGAGGCGCACGCGCGCGCCGTGGGGCTGCCCGCGACGTTCGTGCACGTCGCGTTCTACTGGGAGAACCTGCTCTCCCTCTTCCTGCCGCGGCTCCAGCCGGACGGGAGCCTGCAGCTCGCGATCCCGATGGCGGGCGGCCGGCTCGCGGGCATCGGCGAGGACGACATCGGCGGCGCGGTGGCCGCGATCCTCGCCGCCGGCGCGCCGATGATCGGGCGCACGGTGCGACTCGTGGGCGACGCGCGGCGGGTGGACGAGATCGCGCACGCGCTCAGCGTGGCGAGCGGACGCACGGTGCGCGCGCACGAGTGTCCCACGCGCGCGCCCTGGGCGCGCGTGCCGGGGGCGGAGGCGCTGGGCGAGGCCTTCACCGAGCGGTTCGCCGCCTACCAGGAGTTGCAGGACGGGCTCGACGCGGCGATCGCCGAGACGCGGGCGCTCTTCGCGCCGACGCGCGACCTCGCGGCGTGGGCCGACGCGCATGCGCACGAGTTCCGGTGGGTGTTCCACCGGCTCGGGGCGCGCACATCGCACGGGTAGGCGGCGGGGCGGCGGCGCAGCCGCCGCCGGATGCGCGCGGGCCCGCCGCCGGCGGGCCCGCGCGCGCCGCTCACATCTTCGGCTTCCCCGACCGCAGGTACTCGGCCGCCGCGTTGCTCATCAGCCGCACGCCGATCTCGAGTGCCGCGTCATCGCCCTGGAAGAGCGGCGAGTGGTTGGCCGGCGCGGTGCGCCAGTCGATCGCCGGCGGCGTCACCGCGAGGCTGAACATCACGCCGGGCACCTTCTGCAGGAAGTACGAGAAGTCCTCGGCGGCGAGCCCGGGCTGCGAGAGGGTCACCTTGTCCGCGCCGACGGTGCGACGGAGCACCGGCGCGACGAAGTCGGCGAGCGCCGCGTCGTTCACCGTCACCGGATAGCCCTCGCTGATCGTCACCGCCGCGGTCGCACCCGAGGCCTCGGCGATGTTCTCCGCCGTGCGCCGGAGCCGCGCGTGCGCCTGCCGGCGCGTCTCGGGATCGAGCGCGCGGATGGTGCCGATCATCACGGCCGTGTCAGGGATGATGTTCTCGCGCAGGCCGCCGTTGAACGCGCCGACGGTGACGATGAGCGGCGCCTCGGAGAGGTCCACCTGCCGGCTCACGATGGTCTGCAGCCCGAGCAGGATCTGCGCCCCGACGACGAGCGGGTCGATGCCCGCCGAGGGGTAGGCGCCGTGGGTCTGCTTGCCGCGCACGACGATGCGGAAGTTGTCGGTGCTCGCGGCCGTCGCGCCGCCGCGGTAGCTCACGTGCCCGAGCGGGCCGGGCCCCACGTGCAGCGCGAAGATCGCATCCACCTTGGGATCGTCGAGCGCGCCGGCCTCGATCATCGGCTTGGCGCCCCCGCCGCCGTTGGAGCCCTCCTCGGCGTGCTGGAAGACGAACTTCACCGTGCCCGCGAGCTGGTCCTTCATCCCGGCGAGCACCTCGGCGGTGCCCATGAGGATGGCGACGTGCATGTCGTGGCCGCAGGCGTGCATCACGCCGGTCTCGACGCCGTTGTAGACCGTGCGCTTGGTCGACTTGAAGGGCACGTCCACCTGCTCCGCCACCGGGAGCGCATCCATGTCGGCGCGGAGCGCGACCACGGGGCCCGGCTTGCCGCCGCGGAGCACGCCGATGACGCCGGTGCCGCCGACGTTCGTGCGCACCTCGAGCCCGAGCCTCCGCAGGTGGTCGGCGACGAGCGCCGCGGTGCGGACCTCCTGGAAGGAGAGCTCCGGGTTCTGGTGGATGTCGTGGCGCCAGTCGGTCACGCGCGGGGCGACGAGCTTCGCGCGGCGGTCGATCTCGGCGACGAGCGGGTCGGGGCGCTGGGCGGTGAGCGCCGCCGGCAGGGCCAGCAGGGCGAGCAGCGCCGCCGCGCGACCGACCGCGGACGGCGTGGCGGCTGGGCAGGGCCGCACGTGGCGAGGGATCGACACGGACTCGGGCATGTCAGGACCGGGTGAGAAGGTGCGGCGCAATTTGCGCCCGCCCGCGGCGCCCGGCCAACTTGCAGGGGCGCGGGCGGAGGCCCGCGTGCCTTCACTTCGGAGAGAGCCGATGCCCGTGATCCCCCGTCGCGCCGCCCGCCTCGCGGCGCGCCTCGCGCC
>CAZPJF010000280.1:0-5094 GCA_964586095.1 uncultured Gemmatimonas sp.
CCTCGGTGGTCGTGCAGGTCTTCGTGGCGCTCGCCGTGCTCGGCGTGCTCGCCGCGGCGGCGCTTCGCGCGCGGCGGGGCGCGGCACACGGACTCCCCGCGGCCGGGGGGGCCTGATGGACGGCGTGCTCATCCCGTTCCTCGAAGCGATGGTCCGTACCGCCACGCCCCTCGCGTTCGCCGCGCTCGGCGAGTTGGTGGCCGAACGGGCCGGTGTCATCAACCTCGGCCTCGAGGGCGCGATCATCGCCGGATGCCTCGGGGCCCTCGTCGGCGCGAGCGCCGGCGGGCCCGCCGCAGGGTTCGCCGGCGGGATGCTGGCGGGCATCGCGGTCACCGCGGTCTTCGCGGCCTTCGTCGTGGGACTGCGCACCGACCAGATCATCACGGGCACGGCCGTGACGATGCTCGGGCTCGGCCTCACCGGCACGCTCTATCGCGCGCTCTTCGGCGTCGCGGGGGCCGGGCTCGCCGCGTCGACCCTCGCACCCGTCCCCCTGCCCGGACTCTCGGCCATCCCGGTCCTCGGGCCCGTGCTCTTCAGGCAGCCGTTGCCCACGTACCTCCTGTACGCGCTCGTGCCGGCGCTCGCGTGGTGGATGCGGCACACACACGCGGGGCTCGCGCTCCGAGCGACCGGCGAGGCCCCCGAGGCCGCGGCCGCGGCCGGGATCGCCCCGCGCCGGGTGCGGCTCGCGGCGCTGGTGTTCGCCGGAGCCATGGGGGGACTCTGCGGCGCGACGCTGGTGCTCGCGCAGGTCGGGACCTTCAGCGAGGGGATGAGCGCCGGTCGCGGCTTCATCGCCATCGCGATCGTCGTACTCGGACGATGGTCCGTGCTCGGCACCGCGCTGGGCGCGCTGACCTTCGGCGCCGCCTTCGGACTGCAGTACCTCTTCCAGGCCCTCGGTTGGGCGCTGCCGTACCAGCTCTTCGTCGCGCTGCCGTACCTGCTCACGCTCGCGCTGCTCGCGGCGTTGCGCGGCCGCTCCGTCGCGCCGGCGGCGCTGGGCGCCTCCTAGGGCGCACCACCGGGCTGCGCGCTGCACGGCGAGAGACGCCCGCGCCACGCGAGGCGCCACCGTCGGCCCACGCGCTCGACCAGCTCCGCGGCGATCCCCTCGTGCGCCTCATGCGCCACGACGAGCACGACGGTGTCGCCGCGTTGGGTCACCTGCACCAGTTCGCGCGCGACGACGGACTCCTCGTGATCCACCTCGCGCGTGGCCCAGCGCACGCCGAGCGCGCCGCGCAGGCCCGGCTGGGGGTCGGGCTCCGTGATGAGGAAGTGCAGCTCCTGCAGGGGCGCGGACTCGATCGGCAGTCGGCGGGCGACGAGCGCGACCACGATCGTGTCGTCCGTCGCCGGCAGGACGCGCCACGCCGCGAGCACGACGACGGGCAGTCCGCGAAAGTCGGTCTCGGCGGTGTCCGCGGTCGCCGACGGCAAGGCATCGACCGTGCGCGCGAGCCGCGCCACGAGCCGCGCGGAGTCGCGCGCCTCCATCGCGCCCAGGGCGAGGCGCGGCAACGGGAGGCCGAGTCCGGGGGCCCCTTCGAGCGCGAACGCCGTGCCGATGGCAGCATCGCCGCGAAGGCAGGCACCGTCGAGCGGCGCGGGGAGCGAGGAGGTCGCAGCGGAGTCCGGCGTCTCGCGCGCCGGCACGGCCCCGGTGCGAGGCCCCGGCGCGCTCGCACCGGGGGTCGGCGACTCCGTCCGCGCGTCGCAGGCGGCGAGGAGCGCGATGACGAGGCGGCCGGCGCGGCGCGCCACACCTCGCAGGCTCGTCATCTCGGCGGCGGGAGGTACGGACCGCCGAGATCCCAATGCCATGCCGGTCGGCGGATGCCGTCCCGCGGATCCTTCAGGGGATGGAACTGCAGTCGCTCCTCCGGGAGGCCGACGCGCGCACCCCACGCGAGCAGGCGGGCGCGGTCACTGGACACCAGATGGGCGAGCGCCTTCCCGAACCAGAGGTGACGGTGCAGCCAGAGGCCGCCTTCCATCGCGTGCAACATCCCGTCGCGGCGTCGCGCGAACTCGCGCCATTCGAGCAGCAGGGCGGCCGGATCCTTCGGCGGCGGGATCGGCGGGAACGCGGGGTGGGCGCGCCCGCTCACTGGCAGGCGACGACGCCTTCCACGGTGGCAGGAGGCTGCGGCGTGGCGAACCCGTTGAAGAGCGCGCAGGTGAGCGGCGCGGCCAGGGGGTGCGTCGTGGACGCGGACCAGCCGCCGGCGGTCGCCTCGTGGATCGTGAGCTGCACGCCGTTGGTGGTCTTGAAGTTCAGCGCGGTCGTATCCGTGCTGTAGGTCTGGTGGGCATAGAAGTAGGCCTCCTGCGAGCTCGCGAGGTTGCGGAGGTCGCCCTTCATGCTGACCGCGTACGCCTTGCCCTTGGTGTTGGCGAACTTCGGCACCGCGATCGCGGCGAGGATGCCGATGATCACGACGACGATGAGCAGTTCGATGAGGGTGAAGCCGCGCCGCATGGACATCGCGATCCGAATCCTCGTGACTGGTTCCGCACCCGCTGGTCGACGGTGACGCGCATCACACTCCGGCGCGACACCGTCGCGTTGCGTGCGGGCCGGCACCGTCATGGAATGGCAAGGGCGGGGCCGGTTCGGGCCCGCGTCCGTAACACGTTGTCGCCGAATCGCTTGCCTCGCAACCATCCCTAGGACGCCGCAGCCGGGGCCGGGGCAACCGACGCGGACCGACGCAGAGTGCAACGGCGAGCTGGACCTGCCGGCGTGCCGGCACCCGCCGTCCGGGGCGTTGCGGCCCCGCCCCCACTCATGCCTTCGCGTCGAGCCAGTTCGTGCCGGTGCCGATGTCGACCACGAGCGGGACGTCGAGGGTGACCGCGGTCGTCATCTCGCGCTGGACGAGGGTGCGGAGGGCCTCCTCCTCGTGGGGCGGGAACTCGAACACGAGCTCGTCGTGCACCTGCAGGAGCATCTTCGCCTCCATGGCCGCGGCGCGCAGCGCGTGATGGATGCGGATCATGGCGACCTTGATGAGGTCCGCCGCGGAGCCCTGGATCGGGGAGTTCTGCGAGAGCCGCTCGCCGAACGACCGCGTGTTGAAGTTGCGGTCGTGGATCTCGGGGATGTAGCGCCGGCGGCGGAAGATCGTCTCGACGTAGCCCCGCTGGCGCGCCTGCTCGACCGAGCCGTCGAGCCAGGCGCGCACGCCGGCGAAGCGCGTGAAGTAGGTCTCGATGAAGGCCTTCGCCTCGGCGTGCTCGATCTTGAGCTGCCGCGAGAGCGCATGGGCCCCCTGCCCGTAGATCGTGGCGAAGTTGATCGTCTTCGCGCGGGAGCGCATCTCGCCCGTCACCTGGTCGAGCGGGACGTCGAAGATGACGCTCGCGGTCTGCCGATGGATGTCGCCGCCCGCGCGGAAGGCCTCGACGAACGCCGGGTCGTGCGAGAGGTGCGCGAGCAGCCGCAGCTCGATCTGCGAGTAGTCGGCCGCCAGGAACCGCCAGCCGGCGCGCGGCACGAACCCGCGCCGGATGTCCTTCCCCAGCTGTCGGCGGATCGGGATGTTCTGCAGGTTCGGGTCGTGCGACGAGAGGCGACCCGTGCTCGCCACCGTCTGCGCGTACGAGGTGTGGAGCCGCCCGGTGTGCGGGTTCACGAGCTGCGGCAGCGTGTCGAGGTAGGTGTTCTCGAGCTTCGCGAGCTCGCGGTACTCCATGAGCAGCCCCGGCAGCGCATGTCCCTCGTCGGCCAGCTCCTGCAGCACGCTCGCGTCGGTGCTCGGGCCGGTCGCGGTCTTCTTCTTGACCGGGAGCCCGAGCTTCTCGAAGAGGATCGCGCGCAGCTGCTGGTTGCTGGCGACGTTGAACACCTCCCCCGCCTCGGCGTGGATCTGCCCCTCGAGCTCGCGGCGCGCGGCCTCGAACCGGGTCTTGAGGGAGTGGAACCAGGGGACGTCGATCGTGACGCCGGTCCACTCCATCTCCGCGAGCACCTCGACGAGCGGCAGCTCCACGTCACGGAGCAGGGCGCCCACCTCATGCGCCGCGAGCCGGGGCTCGAGCAGCGCGCGCAGGCGCAGCGCCACGTCGCTGTCGGCGCACGAGTAGTCGCGCGCCGCGACGATCGGGACCTGGTCGTAGGGGATCTCGTTCTTCCCCTTCCCGCAGAGCTCGTCGTACCCGGTCATCGCGACGCCGAGGAACTCGACCGCGAGCGCGTCGATCGCGTGCGAGCGGCGGCCGGGGTCGAGCACGTAGCTCGCCAGCATCGAATCGAAGTCGAGGCCGCGCAGCGTCACGCCCGCGCGCCGGAGCACGAGGAGGTCGTACTTCGCGTTGTGCGCCGTCTTCCGCACCGCCGGATCCTCGAGCAACGCGCGGAGCGGCGCCATCGCCTCCGACTGGAGGGCCGGCAGGTTCACGACCGGATGGGCCCCCTCGGCGAGCAGGCGCGCCGCGATCGAGCTCTCCGCGGTGGGGGCCTTTCTCGCCCTGACCGGCGTGTCGCCCAGCGCCAGCCCGCCCTGGGCCTCCGCCGGCACGCGGTGCGCGAACGGGAGGTACCAGGCCCGGCCGGGGGCGGTCCCGATCGAGATCGCGACGAGGTTCGCGCGGAGCGGAGTGATGATCGGGGGCGCCCCCGCATCGAGCACGGTCTCGGTATCCACGGCGATCGCACCGGCCGCACGCGCCTCCGCGATCACCTGCGCGACGAGCGCCGGCGTGTCGGCCACCCGATAGTCGACGGCGACGGCCGCGGGCGTGTCCGGCACCGCATCGGCCGCCGCGCGGGCCTGGCGCGCGCTCACCATGTGCGCCTCGCCGTCCTCCGCGCCGGACGGCGGCTCCGTGGTCCGCGCCGCCGCCGGGGCCTTGCCGCCGTCGGCGTTCACCGCCGCCGCGCGCGCCGCGGAGTTGAACTCGAGTTCGATGAACAGGTCGCGGAGCGCGGCCCAGTCGGGTTCGCTGAGTGTCAGGGCGTCGGTGTCGAGCGTGACGTCGAGGCCGTCCTGGAGCGTGACGAGCCGCTTGCTGAGCTTCGCGTTCTCGATGTTCTGCGCGAGGGCGTTGCGGGTGCGGGTGGGCTCGATCTCGTCGACGTGG
>CAZPJF010000281.1:0-5049 GCA_964586095.1 uncultured Gemmatimonas sp.
GCTCGAACATCGGGAAGTCGAGCACCCACAGGAACCGCCGGACCGCGGGATCCACGAGGCCCAGTCGCGCCGCGCATTCCTGGCGCACGCGGTCGAGCGCCGGGCTCGAGATCCGGTCGGCCCCCGCGACGGCGAGGAGCAGCTCCCCGTCGGCGAGCCCGAGCGCCGCCTGCGCCTCCGCCGGGAGGAACTTGGCGAGCGGGCCCTCGAGCGCACCGGCATGCGCCTTGAGGCGGACCAGCCCGCCGGCGCCCGCCCCCTTGGCGATCGCCTCGAGCTCGTCGACCTGCTTCCGGCTCCACGCGCCGCCGCCGGGCACGACGATGCCGCGCACGCGCCCGCCCGCCGCCAGCGCCGACTGGATGATCCCCGACTCGCTCGACCGGAACACGCCGGTGAGATCGCGGATCTCGAGGCCGTAGCGCAGGTCCGGACGGTCGCAGCCGTACCGTTCCATCGCCTCGGCGTAGCTCATCCGCGGGAACGGCGTCTCCACCGTGATCCCCGCCTCGGCCCACAGCGCGCGGATGAGCCCCTCCGACATCGCGATGATGTCCTCGCGCCCGATGAACGAGGCCTCGATGTCGATCTGCGTGAACTCGAGCTGCCGGTCGGCGCGCAGGTCCTCGTCGCGGAAGCAGCGCGCGATCTGGAAGTAGCGGTCGAACCCGCAGCACATGAAGAGCTGCTTGTAGATCTGCGGGCTCTGCGGCAGGGCGTAGAACTCGCCTGCATGCACGCGGCTGGGCACGAGGAAGTCGCGCGCGCCTTCGGGGGTCGGCTTGGTGAGGATCGGGGTCTCGATCTCGAGGTAGCCGAGCCCCGCCAGGTAGTTGCGCGTGGTGTGCGCGAGCCGGTGCCGTAGGATCAGTGCGTGCTGGAGCTCCGGGCGGCGGAGGTCGAGCACGCGGTGCCGGAGCCGCAACTCCTCGGCGGGGGGCTTCCCGTCCTTCGCGGGCGCGACCGGGATCGCCGGCGTCACCGCGGGTCCGACCACGCGGATGCCGGTGGCCCGCACCTCGATCGCGCCCGTCGCGAGCTCGGCGTTGCGCATCTCGGCGGGCCGCGCCGCGACGGTGCCCTCCACCAGCACGACGCTCTCCACCCCGACGGCGGCGGCCGAAGCGATGACCTCCGCCGACGTCCACTCGGGGTTGAACGAGACCTGCACCAGGCCCTCGCGGTCGCGCAGGTCGAGGAAGACCAGGCCGCCGAGGTCGCGGGACCGGTGCACCCAGCCGCCAAGGATGACCCGCGCGCCGACGTCGGCGGGACGCAGGGCGCCGCCGAGATGGGTGCGCAGCGTGGTGGCGAGCGAGGAGGCGGGTGTCACGGTCACGTGGGGAGGTCCTGGCGCGGGCGCGCCAGCGAGTGGAGGTAGTGGCCGGCGAGGAGGCCGATCGCGGCGCCGATCACGTCGGCCGCGAAGTCCCCGGTGCTCGCGGAGCGTCCGGGGACGAGGATCTGGTGGAGTTCATCGAGCGCCGCGAAGCCCGCGATGGCCGTGAGCGCACGGAGCAGCCGGGCGACGCCGCGGGAGGCCCGGGCGCGGGCGACCAGGAACCCGAGCACTCCGTAGGCGCCGAGGTGCACGACCTTGTCGGTCCCCTCGGGGGCGGCCGTGAGCCCCGGGTTCGGCCACGAGGTCATCCCCAGGATCACGGCGGCCCACAGGATGGGCGGCCACCACCGCGACGTCGAGGACGCCGCAGCACCGCGTGGGATGCTCACGCGGTGATGCGGGGGTCCGAAGGGGCGCCGGACCTCACGTTCCGTGGAGAGACGACGGCTACCATGAGAGGGCGTAAATCTAACCCCCGCCGTGACTTGGTGGTAGGCGACGCCGTTGACCGCGCCCCGGGCGGACGGTACTCTGCAACATGCTGAATCTGCTCGACTTGCCCCCGGCCGACGCCGAGAAGCTCCTGCGCGAGTTCGCCGTGACGCAGGGTCAGTCGGCGTACCGCGGCAGCCAGGTCGTCCCGCACCTTTGGTCGAAGCCGGTCGCGACCTTCGCGGAGATGACCGACCTTCCGCTCGCCTTCCGGGAGTCGCTCGCCCAGCACTTCACGCTGCCCCGGCTGCCCCTCGAGGCGGAGCAGCGGTCGACGGACGGCACGCGGAAGTTCCTGTTCCGCCTGCACGACGGCCAGGCGATCGAGACCGTCGCGATCCCCGACGGCGACCGGATGACGTTCTGCATCTCGTCGCAGGCGGGGTGCGCCCTGCAGTGCTCGTTCTGCGCGACCGGCGCGATGGGGTTCGCGCGGAACCTCACGGTGCACGAGATCGCCGGCCAGGTGCGGGAGCTGGGATTGCTCGACCCGCCGGTCCTCGCGACGAACATCGTGTTCATGGGCATGGGCGAACCGCTCATGAACTGGAAGGCGGTCGAGCAGGTGCTCACGATCCTCAACGACCCCAAGGGCTTCGGGATCGGCGCGCGGCACATCACGGTGAGCACCGTCGGGGTGCTGCCGGGCATCGTGGCGCTCGGGAAGCGCCGCGAGCAGTTCCGCCTCGCGCTGTCGATCCACGCGCCGACGGACGCGCTGCGGCAGCAGCTCATGCCCGTGAACACCAAGTACCCGCTCGCCGACGTCATCGATGCCGCGGCGGCGTTCGACCGCCGGGTGACGTTCGAGTACGTGATGCTGGGCGGCGTGAATGACCGTCCCGAGCACGCCGACCAGTTGGCGGCGCTGGCCCGCCGGTGCAAGGCCTTCGTGAACCTCATCCCGCTCCACCCGGGCGGCGCGATGGGCTTCGTGCCCACGACGCCGGAGGCGATCGCGAAGTTCGCCCGGCGCATCCGCGACCGCGGCGTGGAGGTCGCGATCCGCAAGAGCCGCGGCATCGACATCGCCGCGGCGTGCGGGCAGCTACGGGTCGAACGGCTGCGCCGGCGGCCGCCAGCGGGCGCCGAGGACGATCGTCAGGTCGACGTAGCGTGACGTGTCGGGGCGCGCCTCGATGCGCGCCCCGCCGAGCGCCCGCGCGGCGAGTGCCGCCCACTCGGCGCGTCCCGTCCGCACGAGGACGAGCGAGCTGTCGACGCGCTCCGGGTGGTTCCCCGTGGCCACGACGTCGAACCCGGCGTCGCGCATGGCCGTGGTGCCGCGCCGCGCGAGGCCGCGCACGCCGGTGCCGTTGAGCACCTCCACGCGGATGCGGGTGCCCGCGGGCACCACGCGCGCGACGCGCTCGCTGACCACCGGGGCCCCGCCGTCGCCCGGGCGGCCCGTGCCGAGCCATCGCCAGGTGAACCACGCGCCGAGCGCCAGCCCGAGCGCGAGGACGAGCCAGCGCCCCTTCCCCCTCACCGGATGCTGTTCCAGAGGCCGACGGCCTCGGCGAACAGCGCCTTCCCCTCCCGGAGCGTCCATTCCAGCCGCATGCGCACCACCTGGCGGAAGACCCCGTCGAAGTCGTGCGGCAGGTGCTCGGCGAGGAAGGCGCGGTCGCGCTTCATGAAGCCGCGCCCCGGCTCGAGGAAATCCGCCATGTAGAGCGCGCGCCCCACGCGGTCCCAGCTCGCCGAGCCCACGGTGTGCCACCGCACCGCGTCCAGCAGCCCGACGCGCGTCTCGCCGAGGAGGACCATCTGGTTCGCGGCCGCCGGACCATGCAGCACGTCGAGCGGGAGCTCGATCCCGCCGGCGAGGCGCCGCAGCTCGGCCTCGGGGGCGTCGCGCAGGGCATCGTGGCAGACGCCCGCGTCGTGCCACGCCCGCGCCTCCGCGGCGTCCAGGCGCAGCTGCTCGGCCCAGCGGTCGAGCAGTGCGGTGACGCGCGCGATGTGCGCCCGCCGCTTCTCGCCCACCTGCGCCCAGGGCGGCAGGTCGAGGGGGCGCTCGCTCACGCGGCCTCCCGGCGCACGCGCATGGGGCGGAAGCACCTCGCGCCGGTGGTCATCGCGCGTTCGTGATCCGCCGCGTGAGGTCGCTCAGCTCCGCCACGACCTGCTGCAGCCCGGTCGTGGCCGCCTCCATCTCGCGGAGGGCCGCCGCCTGCTCGCCGGCCGCCGCCGCCACCTGCTCGGCGCCGGCGCGGTTGCGGCCCGCGATCTCCGCGACCCGCGCCATGCGCTCGCGGAGGCGCGCGACCTCGCTCCCCTGGTCGTCGGCGGAGTTGGCGATGCGCGCCGCCTGCGCGGCCGCCCCCGCCGTGGCCCCGAGGATGGTGCCGAGCGCCTCGCGCGATCCGCCCGAGAGGGACTCGGCGTCCTCTACCAGCGACTCCCCGCGCGACATCAGCGCCGCGGTCTCGCGCATCTGCTGCTCGAAGTCGCGCAGCACGCCCAGCGCCTCGGCGGCGGCGCGCCCGCTCTCCTCGGCGAGCTTGCGCACCTCGTCGGCGACGACGGCGAAGCCGCGGCCCTCGTGGCCCGCGCGCGCCGCCTCGATCGCGGCGTTGAGGGCGAGGAGGTTGGTCTGCACGGCCAGCTCGCGGATCACCGAGATGAAGCCGGTCACCTGTGCCGTGACCTGCGACAGCGCGCGGACCCGGTCGGCGCCGTCGCCGACGAAGGTCTTGGCGCCGACGAGCCGCTCCATCGCGGTGTCGATCGTCTGCCGGTACTCGGTCGCCACCGCACTGGCCTTGCGCGTCGCGTCGTGCGCGCCCAGCGCGTCGGCGGCCGTCACCTTGGCCCGCGCGTCGAGCGCCTGCGTCGCCTCGATCCCGCGGCGCAGCTGCTCGGCCTCCTCCCCCACCGCGCGCTCGATCTCCCCCGCGGTGCGCGCGACCGATTCGCCGCCGGCGCGGAGCGTCCGCGCCGAGCCGGTGATGGTCGCGACCTCGCGCCCGAGCCGTTCGACGGCGTCGAGGAGCGGGCGCCGCAGGTCGTGGATGTGGATCGTGGTCGCGAGCTGGTCGGCGACACGCCGGATGAGCGTCGCTTCCTTGGGGCCGTAGGAGCCCCGCTTGTGCGTGTCGAGCTCGAGGACGCCCATGGTGTGGTCGCCGTAGCGCAGCGGCACCACGGCGCGCGAGGCGGCCTCGGCGAGGGGGCGTTCCACGCGCGGGTCGCGATCGGCATCCACCAGC
>CAZPJF010000282.1:0-5034 GCA_964586095.1 uncultured Gemmatimonas sp.
CTCCCCACGTCAGCGCGAGCGTGCCGGCGAGCCCGAGCAGGAGCACCGCGGCGATCCCCGCGCCGACGCGTCGGCGGCGGCCGGCGCCTGGCGCGCGCGCCGGCGCCGCGGCCACGGGTAGCAGCTCCTCTTCGGGCCGGTCGACCGTCGCCAGCAGCGGCCACGCGCGCGCGACGACCGGCGGAAGGTCCACCGCGACGACGCCGTCGACGGCGGTGAGCAGCGTCGCGAGCCCGGGGGCGTCGGGGCGGACGACGAGGAGCAGCAACGCATCGACCTCGCGGAAGCCCGCCACGAGTCGCGGCCAGCGCGCGCTCTCGAGGACGAGGCGCGTGCCGACCTCGCCGCCGCCCGCGGGGAGGAGGAACACGCGGCCGTCGTCGGAATGGGGCCGCGCGATCTCGGAGACGGGCAGCCCGTCGCGGATGCAGTCGAGCAGGCCCGGCTCGCCGTCCGGCGCCTCGCCGACGAGGTCCGCGATCGCCACGCGACGGCCGGCCGGCTGCGCGCGGGCGATGCCGTGTGCCACCTGCATCGCGGCGTCGGGCGTGCGCCCGATGAGCAGGGCCGCCGCAACGTCATCGAGCGCCCCGGCGACCCGCGCCCCCTCGGCCGCCCAGGCCTCGGGCGGCACGGGGGCGTCGATCATGGCGCGCCCTCGAACACCCAGTACGGGAGCTTGGACGCCATGCCGGCCCGTTCCGCCGCGTCCCGCGAGTCGTAGGGGCCGAGCACCACGCGCCAGATCGGGATCCCGTCGCGGTTGCCGGCGATGACGCGCGCGGCGCGGCCGTCGACGCGGATCCGTTCGGCCATCTCGCGGGCGCGGTCCTCGGCGAGCAGCGTCGCGAACGAGACGGTCCAGACCTCGCGTCCCGGTGTCGCGGGGGCGTCCGGTGGTGGCGACTCCTCGTCGGGAGGCGGCAACGGCTGGCTCGTCACGTCGCCGTAGCGCGCGGCCATCATGGCGGCGAGCGCCGAGTCGGCGGCGGCCGAATCCGCGGCGAACTCCTCGAACTCCACCGGGCGGTCGAGGCCCGCGGCGCGGGGGCGGAAGCCATTCCAGCGGATCTGCATCCAGAGGTCGCGCGCGGCACCGGCGTAGCGCAGGCGCTCGCGGCCGGTCTCCGCGTCGACGTGCACCACGTCGTCGCCGCGCGCGAGGAGCACGCGCCCGTCCGGGGTGACGAGCGGGAGGTCGTCGCGCCAGTCGCCGCGCAGCGAGGCGATCACCCGCTCGGTCCCCACCGAGACGACGTGGATCGAGTCCGACTCCGCGGTGCGGACGAGCAGGTAGTGGCCGTCCGGGTCCATGCGGAGCGCGAGGGCCGGCGCGGGCAGGGGGATGCGGCCGCTCTCGCGCTCGGTGAACCGGTCGATGACGCGGAGCGACGGCCGGCGCGACGCGAGGTAGACGCGGTCGCCGCTGGGGGTGGACTCGAGCGCCGTGATCTCGTCCGACACGCGCACCACGAGCGCACGCGTGAGGTCGCGCGTGCGGAGCGCGATGAGCCCGCTGTCGGTCACGAACCAGGCGCGGTCGCCCACGGGGGTGCGGAGCACCGCCGAGGTCGCGGGCAGCGTGGTGGAGTCGGTGAGGCGGGTCTCGGGCGGGATCAGCCGGCTCACGCGGGTGCGCCCGCCGGCGGGGCCGGCGACGAGGAGGGCGCCGGTCGGGGTCGGCACGAGCAGTTCCGCCTCGTGCGGCGGGGTCCAGTCCCACGTGGCGACCGACGTCACGCGGAGGAGGTGGCCGCGCGCGTCGGTGCCGAAGACGGCCCCGCCCTCGCTCCGCACCTCGCCGCGGAACACCGCGGTGCCGAGCGGCTCCACGGCGCCGAGCCGCAGGTCGACGCTGAAGGTGCGGCCGGCCGTGTCGCGCGCGAGGAGCACGCTCTGGAAGTCGTCGAACCCGAGGAGGGACGCCGCGGCCGGCGTGCGCGCGCTCGCGCTCCAGACGACGCTGTCGCGTCCCGCGCGGTAGGCGCGCACCACGCCGCCATCGCGCGGCACGCGGAGCAGGATCGCGTCGGGGCCCACGCCCGTCGGGACCGAGGTCGCCGTCAGGCGGGTCTCGCCGCAGGCCGCGACGGCGAGACCGAGGAGCAGGAGGCGGGTGGCGCGCACCCGGGGAAGTTAGCGGGCCGTCGCGCTCAGAACGACTGCCCCAGCGTCCAGAACCAGTAGCCGCGCTTGAGCGAGCCGTCGAGCGGGATCGAGTAGTCCCAGCGGACGAGCGCGATGTTGAAGAGGTTCAACCGGATGCCGAACCCGTAGCTGCGCAACGGGTAGCGCTGCTGCGAGTAGTCGTAGCCCTGCGGGCGCGAGCCGTAGACGGTCTGCCCCTGCGACCACGCCATGCCCCAGTCGTAGAACACCAGGCCGTCCACCGGCGGCAACGAGATCGGCAGGAGGCCGAGATCGAAGCGCCGCACGAGCGGGAAGCGCAGCTCCGCGTTGGCGAAGAGCACGCGGCTGCCCAGCAGCTGGTCGGCCGAGCAGCCCTGCTGGCCGGCGAGTTGCTGGCAGTCGCTGGCGTAGAACTCGCGGTCGTAGCCGCGGATGAAGTCGGGGCGGCCGATGTACTTGGGGAACTCGCTCTCGTCGGGTCCCACCGAGACGTTCGCCGACACCCGCGCGGCGAAGGTGAGGAAGTTGAAGAGGATCGGCTGGTAGCGGCGCAGGTCGGCCGAGTACGTGGTCCACGCCACCGAGCCGACGATCCGTTCGACGCTGAGGCGCGTGCGCTGGCCGTAGATGCCGCCGGTCGCGCCGAAGAGCGCGTTGTCCTTGACGTACGCCACGTACGGCGAGACGAAGTTCAGCGACCCCGCTCCCACGATCGAGTCCAGGTAGAACCCGCTCGCGTAGCCCGTGTTGAAGTCGACGCCCTGGCTCACGTACATCAGCGCGCGGTCGATGTTGCTGAAGCCGCTGCCATACTCGAAGCGCTGGAACCGGTTCAGCGGATAGATCCCGTTCAGGAAGACGTTGCGCTGGATGAAGCGCGCGAGCACCTGCGTCTGCAGGAACTGGCCGCTGCCGACCTCCTCCTGGAACCCGCCGTAGTAGAAGAAGTATGGCTGCTGGGCCAGCCCCGCCTGGTACTGCAGGCGGCCCCCGAGGTTGGTGTACTCGGCGAAGAGCTGCGCCTCGCTGATGCGCCCGTTGATGCCGCCGGCGAGCGCGAGCCGCTGGTTGCCGACCATGTCGGCGAGGACGATCGCCGTGCCGCCGTAGACGCCACGCCCGAAGTTGTCCTGCGCGTACCCCACCGACGGCCGCATCACGTATTCGGGGCGCAGCGTCCCCTTGTAGCGCGACGAGCTGAAGCCGGCGGGGTCGGGGAGCGCGAGCGTGGCGCTGTCGAGCAGCGCGGCGACCGACACGCCCGCCTGCTCGCGCGCTGGGAGCACCCCCCCGAAGCGCAGCCCCTCCGCGGCCCGGTACACCGACCGGCGCCGGGGCGTCCGCTCCGCCTCCGCACGCGCCGCGGCGATGCTGTCGCTCATCGCGCGCGCGAGCTGGCTGATCGCCGCGGCTGCCGCGGGCGCCGAGGGCGCCCGCACGCCACCCGCCGGTGCGCCCGGCACGGCGCCGGGCTCCGCCGCCTCCGCCACCACCGGCGTCGCGCGGAACGGCTCCTTCTTGAGCTGCCGCGGATTCACGACGCTCCAGATCGTGAAGTTGCCGTCGTCCATGTACGTGAACGCCAGCTTGTCCGCCTCGCGCGCCCACGACATCACCGGGCTGTTCTCGGTCACCGAGAGCACCCCGCCGACGAACCGCGTGAGCTGGTAGTGCTCCTTCGCCTCCAGCTCGTAGAGGTAGATCTGCGGGATCCCCGTGCGGTCGGAGATGTAGGCGAGCGACAGCCCGTCGGGCGCCCACATCGGGTTGAGGTTCTTTCCGTCCTGCCCGTCGAGCGTCGTCGTCGTGCCGGTCTCCAGGTCGTAGACGCTCACGCGCCACTCGCCGAGCCGCAGCGAGCCCAGGTCGGTCTGCGGGCCGCGCTCGCTCACGAAGGCGATCCGGCGGCCGTCGGGCGACCACTGCGGCATCAGGTCGCCGTAGGCGTCCTGCGTGAGGCGCTGCAGGTCGGTCCCGTCCGCGTCGATCACGTAGAGGTCCGACATCCCGCCCTCGGCGCCGCTGAAGACGAGCTGGCGGCCGTCCGGCGACCAGCTCGGGCCGATCATCGCCTGCAGCTTGGTGTCCAGGCGGCGCGTCACGCGCTTGCGGCGCACGTCGTAGATGTAGAGGACGTCCTTCCCCTTCCGCTGGGCCGTGAACGCGATGTACCGGCCGTCGGGGGAGAAGGCGCTCTGCGAATAGGCGTAGCGCAGCTCCTCGAACTCGGGGTCGAGGGTGCTCTTGGTGAGGCGCGTGAGCCGCTTGCCGGTGGTCGCGTCCGCGAGGTACAGGTCGAGGAAGACCTCGGCGCGCAGCAGGCTGCCGGTCGAGATGTACGCGATCTGCTTGCCGTCCGGCGAGAGCGCCGGGGCGACGTAGACCGGGATGATGCCGCCGGTCCGCCGGGGATTGAGCATCGGGCTCCCGACGCGCCGCGGGCGCTCGAGCTCCGCGACCTGCGGCAGGTACCGCTCCTGCACCGACTCCTTCCACTCCTCGCTCAGGTCCTCGAGCGTGAGGCCCGTGTAGCGGCGGAAGGCGCGGTCGATGCCGAGGCTCGGCGCGGCCTGGAGGACCTCGCCCACGACCTCGTCCCCCCAGCGCTTGCCGACGTACTGCCAGAGCGACTCGCCGAATCGGTACGGGAAGAACAGGTCCGGGCGGGTGGTCATCTGCTCGATCGTCGGGATCGCGCCGTTGAGCGCGGCGTCGCGCATCACCGCATCGGTATACGGATGCCGCGGGCCGACCGACAGGTACTCCGCCATCCCTTCCATGAACCAGAGCGGCGGGTTGACCGCGGCCAGCTGCTGCATGCCGCCGCCGGCCCGGCCGCGCGCGAAGACGTCGTACTGGAAGACGTGCACCATCTCGTGCGCCAGCACGTGTTCCGCCTCGCCG
>CAZPJF010000283.1:0-5025 GCA_964586095.1 uncultured Gemmatimonas sp.
TTGATGATCGGCGTGGAGATGAGCGAGCCGAAGACGCCGCCGTTCGTGATGGTGAAGGTGCCGCCGGTGAGGTCGTCCATCGAGAGCTTGCCGTCGCGCGCGCGCTTGGCGACGGCGTTCATCGCCTTGGAGAAGCCGACCATGCCCATGCGGTCGGCGTCCTTCACGTTGGGCACGACGAGGCCCGCGTCGCTCGCCACGGCGATGCCGAGGTTCACGTAGTGCTTGTAGATGATCGAGTCGCCGTCGATCTGCGCGTTCACCACCGGGAAGGCCTTGAGGGCGAGGCAGGCCGCCTTGGCGAAGAAGGGCATGAAGCTGAGCTTCACGCCGTGCTCCTTCTCCACGCGCTCCTTCATCCGCTCGCGGAAGTTCGACACGGCGGACATGTCGATCTCGTTGAACGTGGTGAGGTGCGCGGTCGAGTGCTGTGCGTTGAGGAGGTTGTCCGCGATGCGCCTGCGGCGCGTCGTCATCTTCTCGCGGGTCTCGCGCGTGCCGGTGGCGAGGGACGGCTTCATCACCGGCGGCGCGGCGGGGGCGGCGCTCGGCGCCGCGCCCCTGGACTCGACGTGGGCGATCAGGTCGGGCTTGCTGACGACGCCGCCGCGGCCGGTGCCCTGGACGGCGGCGACGTCGAGGCCCTGCTCGGCGGCGAGACGCGCGGCGCTCGGGGCGACGCGGAGGTCGGAGGCGCTGCCGGCCGCGGTCGCGGCGACGGGCGCCGGCGCCGAGACGGTGGCGGCCGGTGCGGGTGCGGGTGTCGCGGGCGCCGGTGCCGATGCCGGAACGGCGGCCGTTGCCGCGGGCGCGCTCGCGGCAGCGCTCGCGGCAGCGCTCGCGGGGGCGGCGGCGCGGGCGGACTCGTCGAGCTCGGCCAGCGTCTCGGCGAGCTGCACGACATCGCCCTCGGCCTTCAGGCGCCTGGCGAGGACACCGGCATTGAGGGCCGGCACCTCGACGGTGATCTTATCGGTCTCCAGCTCGACGAGCGTGTCACCGACGGCGATCGCATCGCCCTCCTTCTTGAGCCACCGCGACACGGTGGCTTCGGTGATCGACTCGCCGAGGGGCGGGACCTTGATGGGGATCATCGCGGCTGGGTTCCTTGGGGGATCGCCGCCGCGCGCGCGCGCGGCGGACCGCTTCGAATATAAACCGGGGGATGGGCGCGTGCGGGCTCTGACGATCGATGCGCACGGCGGGCTCGAGCAGCTGCGCTACCGCGAGGACGTGCCCGCGCCGGCGCTCCCGGCGAGCGGGGCCGTGCGCGTGCGGCTGCGCGCGGCCGCGCTCAACCGGCTCGACCTCTGGACGGTGGGCGGGCTTCCCGGCGTGACCATCACGCCGCCCTGGATCCTCGGCGCCGACGGCATGGGCGTGGTGGCGGAGGCGTCGCCGGACGTGACGACGGTGCGCGTGGGGGACCGCGTGCTGGTCAATCCGGGGATCGCGTGCCGGCTCTGCGAGTTCTGCCTCAAGGGGGAGCAGTCGCTCTGCGTGCGCTTCGGGTTGCTCGGTGAGCACCATCCGGGCACGCTCGCGGAGGAGATCGTGCTGCCGGCCACGAACCTGCGGCGCGTGCCCGAGGGCGTGCCGGATGACGCGGCCGCCGCCTTCACGCTCGCGACCCTCACGGCGTGGCGGATGTGCGTGACGCGCGCGCAGGTGCGCGCGGGGGAGACGGTGCTCATCTGGGGGATCGGCGGGGGGGTCGCGCTCGCGGCGCTGCAGGTCTGCGTCCAGCGCGGCGCGCGCGTCCTCGTCACGTCGGGGAGCGCGGCCAAGCTGGCGCGCGCGCGCGCGATGGGGGCGGCGGAGGGCCTGTCGCACGCGACGCCCGAGCTGGGCGCGGAGGTGCGGCGGCTCACCGGGCGCCGCGGCGTGGACGTGATCATCGACTCCACGGGCCAGGCGACGTGGGAGCAGTCGTTGCGCGCGCTCGCGCGCGGCGGGCGGCTGGTCACCTGCGGCGGCACGACGGGACCCGCGCTCGCGCTCGACGTCCGCCGGCTCTTCTGGCACCAATGGACGCTCATGGGCTCCACGATGGGCAACGATGCCGAGTTCGACGCGATCGTCGGCGAGCTGGCGGCGGGGCGGCTGCTGCCGCCGGTGGACGCGGTCTTCCCGCTCGCGGAGGGACGCGCGGCCTTCGCGCACCTCGCGGAGGGACGGCAGTTCGGGAAGGTCGTCGTGCGCATCGCCGATGGCTGAGCGCGCGCAGTTCAACGCCGCGGAGGAGCGCGCGGTGCGCGAGGCGTACGCGCGCGACGGGCACGCCGACTGCCCGCGCTGCGCGGTGCGCATGCGCGAGCGGTCGATCGGCGGCGGGAGCTTCGGGCTCGGCTACGCGCGCCAGCGCGAGTGGCTCCTCTGTCCGCAGTGCCATCGCAGCGTGCTGTTCGACGTGAAGCGGGGTACGCGGAACTGAGCGTCGTCCGCCGGCCCACCCGAGTACATTTCCCGCCCATGCGTTTCGTCCTCCACGCTGGTCTCGCCCTGCTGCTCGTGTCCGCGCCCGCGCGGGCGCAGCAGGAGCCGCCGCGCCGCCTCGACCTGGCGCCCGACACCGTCGCGCGGCAGGCGCCGGCCGACGCCGCGCGCGACACGCTCGGCCCGCGGTGGGCGAGCTCGCGCGAGCTCCGCATGCGGTTCGTGCGCGACCAGACGGCGCTCGGGCTCGGCATCTACGCGCCGGCCTTCTCCGCCATGGTGGGGCGCAACGGGGTGACCGCGACCGCCGGGTATCTCGTGATGGCCGGCGGCACCTTCTTCGCCGCCGCGGAGCTCACGCGACGGGTGCGGATCACCGAGGCGCGGCACCTCCTCTCCACCGGCATGGCCTGGCGCACCGCGGGCAGCGCCCTGCTGATCGCCGGGCAGTCGGACCTCGAGTTCCGGCAGGGAGCCGCCGTGACGCTGGTGGGCGCGCTCGGGGGGACCGCCTCGGGGCTCGCGTTCGGCGGCGGCCTGACGGGCGGCGAGGCCGCGGCGACGCTGTTCGGGCACGATCTCGCCTGGCTCACCGCGTTCGCGCTCACGCTCGCGGGCGACGCCGACCCGTTCGACACCTCGGGCGTGGACCGCACGAGCTCGGCGGTCCTCTGGACGGCGGCGGGGCTCGGCGGCTACGCCGCGGGGCGCTGGTACGCGGGGCGCGTGCCGTACAACGTCACCGTGGGCGACGTGCAGGCGCTCTGGATCGGGGCGACCATCGGGAGCATGGCCGCGGGCACGACGATCGCGAGCAGCGACCCGAACGAGGAGACGGTCGCGCTCGCGGTCCTCGGCGGGGGCTGGCTGGGCGCGATCGCCGCCGACCGGTTCCTGGTGCGGCGATTCGACCACGGCCGCGGCGACGGCAACCTCCTCGCGCTGGGCGGCGGCGCGGGCGCCCTGATGGGGATCGGTGTGGGGCTGCTCATCGCCGGGGAGGCCGACCGGGGCGAGTCGCTCACGCTGGGCTTCGCGACGGCGGGCGCGCTGGCGGGCGTCGCGATGACGGAGCGGTACCTGCGCCCCGACCGCGACGCGGGGCGCCTCGCCTGGCTCGACCGCGTGACGATCCATCCCGGCGCGCTCGCGGCGGCAGCGACGCGCACGCCCGGGCGGCATGCGCTGCTGCGCTTCACCTTCTAGAGACCTCCACCCCCGGGTGCGCACGTGACGTTCCTCGAACGGCTCCTCGAGAGCCTCCAGCGGATCTGGCAGTTCATCCCCTCGATGTTCGCCGCGGGCGTGGTGCTCGCGATCGGGTTCTTCATCGCGAAGCTGGCGCAGCGGGCGGTGGGGAGCATCCTCCGGCGGGTGCACCTGAACGACGTGCTCAAGCGCGGCGGGATCCCGGTGCGCGACCAGACGGGCGCCCCGGTGAACCCGACGCGGGTGGTGGCGAACCTGGTGTTCTGGTTCGTGCTCTTCACGGCGATGCTGGTGGCGGCGGACGCGCTCGGGATCGACTACCTCGGGCAGGTGTTCAGCGAGCTGGTGAGCTACGTGCCGAGCGTGATCGCGGCGATCGTGATCGTGATCCTGGGGATCGTGCTCGGCGACTTCGTGGGGGCGCTGATCATGGCGAGCACGCCCCGCCTCGACGGCGGGCCGATGCTCGCGCGGGTGGGGAAGGGCGGGGTGATCCTGCTCGCGGTGTTCATGTCGCTGCAGGAGCTCGGCGTGGCGACGGGGATCGTGACGACGGCGTTCGCGATCATCTTCGGCGCGATCGCGCTGGCGCTGGCGCTCTCGTTCGGGCTCGGGAACCGGGAGCTCGCGGGGGAGGTGACGCGGGCGTGGTACGAGCGGTGGCGGGCGGAGCGGGAGGCGATCGCGCGGCAGAACGAGCGGGAGGACTTCGACGGGCCCTCGGCGCCGACGCCGGGCTGATCCCGTGACCTGATCCGGGGCGGGCGTGGCCGCACCGGAGTCGCGGCGGACGCGCGCCGGACGCGCGTCATTCGATTGAAATGCGCCCTGCCACCGGGTAATTTTCGGGGCGCTGCGAGCAGGCCCCCGCGACCCTCGTTTCCCCTCTGAAAATGACCGCTCCGAACAACCGGGAACGGATCCTCCCGCGCCTCATCCAGGATGAGGTCCGCGAGTCGTTCATCAACTATTCGATGAGCGTCATCGTGAGCCGTGCGCTGCCGGACGTGCGCGACGGGCTCAAGCCGGTGCATCGCCGCGTGCTGTACGCGATGAACGAGCTCGGGCTGGTGCCGGGGCGGCCGTACAAGAAGTCGGCGACGGTCGTCGGGGACGTGCTCGGCAAGTACCACCCGCACGGCGATTCGTCGGTGTACGACGCGCTCGTGCGCATGGTGCAGGACTTCTCGCTGCGCTATCCACTGGTGGACGGGCAGGGGAACTTCGGCTCGGTCGACGGCGACCCGGCGGCGGCGTACCGCTACACCGAGGCGCGGCTCACGCGGGTCGCGGTCGAGATGCTCGCGGACATCGACCGGAACACCGTCGACTTCGCGCCGAACTTCGACGACCGGCTCGAGGAGCCGACGGTGCTGCCGT
>CAZPJF010000284.1:0-5024 GCA_964586095.1 uncultured Gemmatimonas sp.
GGAGTTCACCGCCGGCGCCGTCGGACGCACCACCGACCGGGCCGGCGGCTTCGGCTCCACCGGCCGGTAGCGGCGCTCGCCCGCGGTCCGCACGTCCCGCTCCGCCCCGGTTCCCCATTCGCCCGCTCGACCGCTCGGCTCCCCCGTCCCTCGTCACACGGAGACTCGCGATGCCATCGCGTGGCTGGATCATCGGTTCGTCCCTCGCCGCGCTGCTCGTCGCGGCCCCGGCCGGCGCGCAGGCGCCGAGCCGCGTGAAGGTCGACTCGTTCACCCTCCCCAACGGGCTGCGGGTGCACCTGGTGGAGGACCACTCGGCGCAGGTCGTCGCGGTGAACGTCTGGTACGACGTGGGCTCGCGGAACGAGCGGCCGGGGCGCACCGGCTTCGCGCACCTCTTCGAGCACATGATGTTCCAGGGGTCGGCCAACGTGA
Source organism: uncultured Gemmatimonas sp. (assembly GCA_964586095.1). Taxonomy (GTDB): domain Bacteria; phylum Gemmatimonadota; class Gemmatimonadetes; order Gemmatimonadales; family Gemmatimonadaceae; genus Pseudogemmatithrix. The sequence continues at coordinate 436 of CAZPJF010000284.1, forward strand.
AGAAGGCCGAGCACGGGCAGTACATCGAGCGCGCCGGCGGCTCGCTCAACGGCTCCACGCAGCCCGACAAGACCGACTACTACAACACGTTGCCGAGCAACCGGCTCAACCTCGCGCTCTGGCTCGAGGCGGACCGCATGCGGTCGCTCGCGGTGACGGCGGAGAACCTCAAGAACCAGCAGGAGGCGGTGAAGGAGGAGCGGCGGCTGCGCTTCGACAACGCGCCCTACACGGCGGCGTTCGTCGATTCGCTGCCGACGATGTTCGACCGCGAGGCGTGCTTCGCCTATGCGCACTCGATCATCGGCTCCATGGACGACCTGAACGCAGCGACGGTCGATGACGTGAAGGCGTTCTTCGACCTCTACTACGCGCCCAACAACGCGATCCTGGTGATCGCCGGGGACTTCGACCCGGCGGCGACGCGGCAGATGGTGCGCGACTACTTCGGGGGCATCCCGCGCGGTCGCGCGGCCCCCGCGGTGCAGTGCGCGCCGCAGGCGGCCACGGGGCGCGAGGCGGTGAAGCGCATCGCGGACCGCAACGCGACCCTCCCGGCGGTGCTCACGGCCTACCGGACCGTGCCGCCGGCCCACGCCGACTACCCGGCCCTCGAGCTCCTCTCGACCATCGTCGGGGCGGGCGAGAGCTCGCGGCTCAACCGCGCGCTCGTCCGCGACGCCAAGTCGGCCGTCGCGGCGCAGTCGCTCTTCAACCCGTTCGGCCCGATGCGGGGCGCCGGCATCTTCGGCGCGCTCGCGATCGCCAACCAGGGCGTGTCGCCCGATTCGCTCCGCGCCCAGCTCGCGGCGCAGCTCCGCACCTCGGCCGAGGGGATCACGGCCGAGGAGCTCACCAAGGCCAAGAACGCCTGGCGCGCCACCACGATCTTCGGCCGCCAGACCGCGCTCGCCATGAGCGAGGCGGTGCACTACGCGGCGATGTACCTCGGCTCGCCCGAGGCCGTGAACACCGATGCCGCGCGCTATGAGGCGGTCACGCTCGCCGACCTGCGCCGCGTCGCGCAGACCTACCTGCGTCCCGACAACTCGCTCACGCTCGTGATCGTCCCGGAGGGCAAGTGATGCGCCCGTCGATCCTCACCCTCGCGCTCGCCGCGGCACCCTTCGCGATGCCGACCGCGGCGCCGCTCGCGGCGCAGCAGTTCCCCACGCGCCCGCCCGCGCCCATGCCGCTCGAGCCGGCGCAGTTCCCGCCCTTCGCCGAGACGATCCTCGCGAACGGCATGCGCCTGCTGGTCGTCGCGAACGCCAAGCAGCCCGTGCTCTCGCTCACCCTCGCCGTGCCGGGGGGCGCGTTCTACGACCCGGCCGGCAAGTCGGGCACCGCCGAGATGGCGGCGGGGCTCCTCACCAAGGGCGCCGGCAGCCGCACCGCCGAGCAGATCTCGGCGGCCATCGAGGGGGTGGGCGGCTCGCTCAGCGCGACCGCCACCGCGGACTTCCTCACGGTGAACGCGGCCGTGCTCTCCGACGACCGGCGGCTCGCGTTCGAGCTCCTCGCCGACGCGGCGCTGCGGCCGACCTTCCCCGCCGGCGAGATCGAGCTGCTGCGCAAGCAGACGCTCTCGGCGCTCGCGCTCGCCAAGTCGCAGCCCGCGGCGATCGCGTCGCGCGAGTTCGCCAAGGGGCTCTATGGCGACCATCCCTACGGCCGCTCGGCGGACGAGACGAGCGTCGGCGCGATCACGCGCGACGACCTCGTCGAGTTCCACCGCGCGCGGATGCGGCCCAACCAGGCGCTGCTCGTGATCGCCGGCGCGATCGACACGGTCGAGGCGCGCACGCTCGCGGAGCAGGCGTTCGGCGCGTGGGGCGGCGTGGCCGCCGGCGCCCCGGCCACGCGGCCGGCGCCCCAGCGCGCGCGCACCGAGATCCTGCTGGTGCACCGGCCGGGGTCGGTGCAGTCGAACATCGTGCTCGGCAACACCACGTGGATGGCGACCGACACGCGCGGCTACGCGCTCAGCATCGCGAACCAGGTCCTCGGCGGCGCCTCCGACTCGCGGCTCTTCCAGATCCTGCGCGAGCAGAAGGGGTGGACCTACGGCGCCTACTCGAACGTGGCGCGCCGCAAGGGACTGGGCACGTTCAGCGCGACGGCCGAGGTGCGGACCGAGGTGACCGACTCGGCGCTCGTCGAGCTGCTCGCGCAGCTGCGGCGCATCGGCGCCGAGCCGCTGCCGGCGGAGGAGTTCGAGCGGCAGAAGCAGACGCTGGTGGGCCGCTTCCCGCTGCAGGTCGAGACGGCCGACGCGGTCGCGGCGCAGGTGGCGCAGGCGAGGCTCCTCGGGCTCGCGACCGACTACGTGCAGACGTACCGGCAGCGGCTCGCGGCGGTGACGGCGGCGCAGGCGCAGGCGGCCGCCCGGATGGGCATGCGCGCCGACGCCGCCCTCGTGGTGGTGGTGGGCGACGCACCCAAGCTGGTCGACAAGCTGCGCGCGATCGCGCCGGTCTCGCTGGTCGACGTGGACGGCAAGCCGCTCGCGCTCGAGGACCTGGGCACGAAGGCGATCGCGCTCGGCATCGACCCGGCGCGGCTCGTGCCGGCGAGCGACTCGTTCGCGGTGCTCTTCCAGGGGAACGCGGTCGGCTACCAGGTCGCGAGCCTCGAGCGGGACGGCGCGGGCTGGGTCTACCGCGAGCGCTCGCAGCTCGCGACGGTCATCCAGCAGCAGTCCACCGTGCGCTTCGGCGCGGACCTCGCGATGGCCGGCGTGGAGCAGACGGGGAGCTTCCAGGGCCAGGCGATGCGCCTGAACGTCACCTACGCCGGCGGCACCGCCGCGGGCGAGGGGATGACCCCGGGCCCGCAGGGGATGCAGCCCGTGAAGTACGAGGGGGTCGCGGTACCGGCGGGCACGCTCGACGACAACCTGGTGCAGGCGATGCTGCCGTACCTCGCCTGGGCACCCGGCGCCAAGATCAGCGTGAACGTGCTCGCGTCGGGGAAGGGGACGGTGCAGGTGAACACCTACACCGTCACCGGCGAGGAGACCCTCACGGTGCCGCTGGGCACCGTGGAGACGTTCAAGGTGTCGTTCACCGGCGGCGAGCAGCCGGGGACGTTCTGGATCGAGAAGGCGGCACCGCACCGCGTGATGAAGTTCGGGCCGGCGGGGTCGCCGATCGAGTTCGTGCGGGTGAGGTGAAGAAGGCAGAAGGCAGAAGGCAGAAGGCAGAAGGCAGAAGGCAGTAGTCCGGCAACGACGAAGCGGGATGCGGAGTGGTCCGCATCCCGCTTCGTCGTTCACTGCTCACTGCGCGATTCCTTCCACCTGCCTCCTTCCACCTACTTCCTTCCACCTACTTCCTTCAGCCTACTTCATCTCGCCTCCCCTCACTGCGGCTCCAAGAGCTGCTTGATCTGCCACCGCGCATCCGCCAGGTGCGCCCGCGTCATCGCATCGGCGGCCTTCCCCTGCGCCGCGGCGAGCTGGGCGTCGAGCGTGCGCAGCTCCTGCCGCAGGAGCGCCTTCACGTCGGTGCTGAGCCGCGCCGGCGCCGTGGCGATCTGGCTGTTCTGCGCGCTGAACGAGAGGCGCGGCGTGGTCGGCGCGGGGGCGGCGAGCTTGGCCGCCACCGCCTCGAGGTAGACGCGCTGCAGGCCGCGGCGGAAGGCGTCGATCCGCACGCGACCGGCCCCGAGCTCGCTCCAGAGCCCCGCGCGGATGTCGCCGAGGTACTCGGGGAGCGGGTAGGTGTCGGTCGCCCCGGGGAGCGCCTCGTACTCCACGAGCCGCGCCATGCGGTCATCGGCCATCAGCACGCCGAGCAGGTTCCGCTGCGCGCGGTTGATCCGCGTGACCGCGCCCTCCGGCTCCAGCCGCCGCAGGATCTGCGGGTCGAGCAGCCAGGTCGGCGTGGCGAACAGGTTCTCCTGCACGAAGCGGACGGCCGCCTTCTGTCGGTCGCGCGGCAAGGGCGTGAAGCGCGCGCCCGGCTGCGAGCCGTACTTCTCCTGCGCCATCGACGAGCCCGGCAGGGTCGCCACGTGGCGCATCTCGGTCACGAACTGCCCGACGAGGCGGTTGTACCCCTCGCGCGTGACCGACACGTCCTCGGTCGCCATCGTCGTCGCCGGGACGAGCATCGGCACGAGGCGCTTGAGGTTGCGGAGGCCCAGGCCGGTGCTCTTCACCACGTCCTGGTCGCCCACCGCCTCGGAGTAGGCCGTGTACGGGTTCGACCCGAAGTCGTCCGGCACGTTGTAGCGGTACCAGGGCGTCGTGTCCTGCTCGCGCGCGATCGCGTCGAGCGCGGCGCGCTCGTCATCGGGCGTGCGGGCGCCCGGGATCGGCGTGTAGCCCCAGCGGATCGAGTACTTGTCGTACGGGCCGATCGTCGGGATCAGCGTGTGCAGCGGCAGCGAGTCCTCGGGCTGCGCGACGTAATTGAAGCGCGCGTAGTCCATGATCGTGGGCGAGTGGCCCATCTTCGTCACCCACGTCCGCGAGCGCACCGAGTCCGCCGGGTACATGCCCGAGGCGTTCTGGTTGTGCGGCAGGCCGAGCGTGTGGCCCACCTCGTGCGCCACGACGAACTGGACGAGGCGGCCCTGCAGCG
>CAZPJF010000285.1:0-5013 GCA_964586095.1 uncultured Gemmatimonas sp.
GGCTCGATCACGAAGGCGCGCGTCGCGCGCGCGGTGGGCGACCTGCGCACCCTGTCGCAGAGCCTCGTGGTGCTGGACTCGCTGCCCGCCAGCCTCGCCGACATCGGCCGCGGCGGGATGCTCGATCCGTGGGGCCGGCCGTACGCCTACCGGCCCTTCCCCTCCGACACCGTCCCGGGGGACGCGCGCCAGGACCGTTTCGGCGTCGCCATCAACGATCGCTTCGACGTCTACTCGCTCGGCCCCGACGGCGCGACCACGCAGTCGCTCACCGCGGGCCCGGGACGCGATGACGTGGTGGTGGCCAGCGAGGGCGGCTTCGTCGGCGTCGCCTCCAAGTACTGACGCCCATGGCCCGACGCGACAAGGAAGGGCGGCAATCGCTCCAGATCCGCGAGGCGCTCTCGCACGTCGGCGAGCTCATGCGCCTGCCGACGCGGCGTCCGAGCGCGCCGGCCGGCTCGGAGGAGGCGGGGGGTGCCGCCGCCCCGCGCCCGGAGTCCAAGCCGTTCGTGCTGCCGAGCATCGGCGGCGGACGGATCTGGCTGCCCGTGGTGGCCGCGTCGCTCGCCGCCGTGTTCGCCATCGTGAAGTTCTGGCCGAGCACCCCGCCGGTGGTGCCCGAGACGATCCGCGGCGAGTGGGCGACCAACCACCCCAAGTACGTGAACAACCGCATCGCCTTCACCGACCGCCAGGTCGTCATCACCAACGCGAGCGGGGCGTCGACGGCGTACCCGATCGAGGCGATGACGGTCATCCCGCATCGCGACTCCACGCGCTACACCTTCAGTTACAAGGAAGGCAGCGACCTCACGGAGATGCGCGCGGTGTACGTGACCAAGCCCAAGCCGCGCCTCGTCTTCGCGCGCCCCGAAGGGCTGATCTGGGAGCAGGCCGGGCGCTGAGGCCGCCGGGCCGCTGCGCGGCGCCGGCGCGCGACGCGCGCGGAGCCCGCGGATCCCCCGCCCGCGCCGCCACCGCCGGATCACGGCCGCGGTAGATTCCGCGGACCGATGCGCCTGCTCCTGGTGGAGGACGACCCACGGATGGCGGCCACCGCCGCCCAGTTCCTGCGCAACGCCGGGTTCGCGGTGGACCTCGCGCCCGACGGCGCCACCGCGCTGCGCCAGGTCGCGATCGATCCCTACGACGCCGTGGTGCTCGACCTCGGACTTCCCGACCTCGACGGGCTCGAGGTGTGCCGCCGGCTCCGCGCCGCGCGCGCGCCGCTCCGCATCGTCATGGCCACCGCGCGCGACGGCATCGAGGACCGCATCGCCGGGCTCGACACCGGGGCCGACGACTACCTCGTCAAGCCGTACGCCCTCGGCGAACTCGTCGCGCGCCTGCGTGCGGTGCTCCGCCGCCCCGCCGAGGCGTTGCCCACGGTCCTCCGCGTGGGGGACCTCGCGCTCGACACGGCCTCCCGCACCGCGCGGCGCGGCGCGCGCGCCATCACGCTCACCACCAAGGAGTACGCGGTGCTGGAGGTGCTCATGCGGCACCCCGGCGCCGTGCTCACGCGCGAGCACATCAGCGAGCATGCGTGGGACCAGAACTACGATCCGTTCAGCAACGTGATCGACGTGTACATCGCGCGGCTGCGCCGCAAGGTCGATGCGGCGGACGAGCCGCCCATGCTCGAGACCGTGCGGGGCGCGGGCTACCGCCTCCAGCCGGCCGCGGGCGAGCCCCGCCGATGACGGCGCGCTCGATCCGCCTCCGCCTCACCCTCTGGTACGCCGGCTCGGTCCTCCTCCTGCTCCTCGCCGCGACGACCATCGCGCGCACCCTGGTGCGACGCTCGCTCGAGCAGGAGTTCGCGCGCTCGCTCGATGCGTCGGTCGGGCTCGTGCAGGGGTTCTTCCGCGTCGAGATCGCCGAGTACCGGCAGATCGAGGCCACGCTCGCGCACATCAGCGGCGAGCTCGTGATCCCCGACCGGGTCATCGAGTTCCTCCGTCCCGACGGGACCGCCTTCACCGCGCCCGTGGTCGCCGCCGCGGGCGCGCGGCCGGAGGTCGAGCCGCCGCTCCGTCGCGCCGAGGCGGCCCTCGACCCGGCCCTCGCACCGGGGTGGCGGCTCCGCGTCACCGCCTCGCTCGCGTCGCTCGAGCGGCAGCAGCGGCAGGTCGACCTCGGGGCCCTGCTGGCGATCCCGATCGCCGTCGCGCTCGCGATGCTCGCCGGGTGGATCCTCACCGGGCGCACGCTGCGCCCGGTCGCCGAGATGGCCGCGGCGGCGGACCGCATCACCGCCGGCGGTGGCGGGCGTCTCCCGGTCGCCGCGCCGGGCGACGAGCTCGGGCGGCTCGGCGCGCGCTTCAACGCGCTGCTCGACCGCCTCGATGATGCCCTCGCGCGGCAGCGCCGCTTCCTCGCCGACGCGGCGCATGAGCTCCGCACGCCGATCGCGCGCGCGCGCGGCGTGGGGGAACTCGCGCTCTCCCATGCCCCGGCCGCGGCCGACGACCGCACGGCGCTCCAGCGCACGCAGCACGAGCTCGAGATGATGTCGCACCTGGTGGATGAGCTCCTCGAGCTCGCGCGCACCGAGGCCGCGACGTCCCCCCCGCCGCCCGAGACGGTCTACCTCGACGACCTCGTGGCCGAGTCGGCGCGCGCCTTCGGCGCCGTCGCCGCGCGCCGCGCGATGCGCATCGAGGTCGCGGTGCCGGAGGAGGTCCCGGTGCAGGGGCACGGCCCCGCGCTCGAGCGCCTCCTCGGCATCCTCGTCGACAACGCGCTGCGCTACTCGGAGCCCTGCGGCGTGGTGCATGTCGCGGCGCGCCGTGCGGACGGCGCGGCGGAGCTCGAGGTGCGGGACGAGGGGATCGGCATCCCGCCCGAGGAGCAGGCACGGCTCTTCGAGCGGTTCTTCCGCGGTGCGCGAGCCCGCCAGGCGGCCCCCGACGGCTCCGGGCTCGGGCTCGCCATCGCGCAGGCGATCGCGCAGCGGCACCGCGCGCGCATCACCTTCGGGCCGAACGAGCCCCGCGGCACGCGCGTGACGGTCCGCTTCGGCACGTAGCGCGCCCCGCGCTTCCAGCGCGGCGCGATGCCGCGCCCGGCGTTCATCGTGGGTTCATCCAGCGGGCGTAGCTTCACCCCCGATGCCCACACCGACCCCACTCCTCAGCCGTTCGCCGTGCGCGCTCGCGCTGCGCGGCCTCGTCGCGGCGCTCGGCCTGCTCGCGCACGCCGGAGCGGCCGGCGCGCAGGCGCCCGGCGTCGCGGCGTCGCCGCCGCCCCTCACCCTCGCCGACGCCGTCCGACGCGCCACGGCCAGCGGCCCGGTCACGCAGATCGCGGCCGGCCGCCGTGCCGAACTCACCGGGCGGGCGCGGACCGAGGCCCAATGGGCGAACCCGGTCGTCGAGCTGCGCCGCGAGAACCTCGACTCGCCGCTCGAGTACGACGACTTCGCCACGGTCACCCTGCCGATCGACCTGCTCGGCCGCCGGTTCGCGCTGCGCTCGGCGCTCGGCGCCACGCGCGAGCGTGCCGCGGCCGATTCGCTGCTCACCGTGCAGGCCGCTGGGCACGCCGCCGCGCGCGCCTGGTGGATGGCCTGGTCGGCCGCCGCGCTCGCGCGCATCGCCGCGGCCCAAGCCGACCTCTACGACCGCGTGGCGCGCATCGACTCGCTGCGCGCCGCCGAGGGGGCGCTCTCCGAGGCCGCCGCGCTCCGCATGCGGATCGAGGCGCGCCGCGCGCACCTCGAGTCGGGGAACGCCACCGCCGCCGCGATGCATGCGCGCGCCGCGCTGGCCACCCTCATCGGCACGACCGACCTCGATGCCGCGGTGCCCGACACCGGGCGCCCGGTGCTCGACCCGCTCCCGGACTCCGCGGCCGCGCTCGCCGCCGCGGGCGACCGGCACCCCGAGCTCGCGATGGCGCGCGCCGCCGAGCGGGCGGCGGAGCGTCGCCGTGCGGCGGAGTCGCGGGGCGTCCTCCCCGACGTCGGACTCACCGGCGGCTACAAGGGCACCGCCGGGCTCTCCACCAGCGTGATCGGCGTGACCGTCGGTGCGCCGCTGCTCAACACCAACGGCGGCAACCGCGAGCGCAGCGCCGGGGAGTGGCTCCTCGCGAGCGCCGACCGGCGCCTGGCGGAGCTGCGCGTGACCAACGGCGTGCGCGCCGCGCTCGCGGCGGCGCACGGCATCGACGCGGCGTCGCGCGGCTTCGACGACCGCTTCGCCGCCGACGCCGCGGTGGTCGCGGGCGCCGCCGAGGCGGCGTACCGCGAGGGGGAGTCCTCGCTCGTCGAGCTCCTCGACGCCTTCCGCGCCGCCGCCGATGCGCGCGCGGCCCTCGTCCGCGCGACGGTCGATCGCGCGATGGCCCGTCTCGAACTCCGGCGCGCCATGGGCGCCCCGGCCGTGGAGGTCCCGTGATCGTCGTCGCTCGCGTTGCGCATGCCCGCCGGGTGCGGTGGGCCCGTTCCGCCATCCTCCTCGCCCTCGGCCTGCACCTCGGCGCCTGCGGCGGCACCGAGGCGCCCGCCGTGGAGGAGGCGGTCGTCGCCGACACCGCGCTCCTCTCGGCCGAGGCGGTCGCGATCGCGCGGCTGGCGCTCGCGCCGGTCACCGAGACGGAGTGGCGCGATGCCTGGCACGTGCCCTCGCACGTGAGCCTCGACCCCGACGCCACGCAGCCGCTGGGCAGCATCGTCGAAGGGCGCGTGCTCGAAGTGCGCGTGCTGCCGGGCGACCGCGTGCGCACCGGCGACATCGTGGCCGTCATCCACTCGCACGAGGTGATGGACGCGCGCCAGCGGATCGTCGCTGCCCGGGCGGCGAGCATCTCCGCCGACTCCGCGGCGATGGTCGCCGATGCCGCCGCCGAGCGCGCCGAGCGCCTCCACGCCGCCAAGGCGATGTCGCTCGCCGAACTGCAGCGTGCGCGCGCCGCGCGCACCGCCGCCGACGCGACGCGCGATGCCGCGCGCGCCGAGCTGGTGCGCGCCGAGGCGTTCGTGGAGCACCTCGTCGGCAGCGGCAC
>CAZPJF010000286.1:0-5004 GCA_964586095.1 uncultured Gemmatimonas sp.
AGGTCCGGGCGGGATCTCAGCAGGGCCTCGGCCTGCGCCTGCGACGGCCGCGGCTGTCCGGTGGGCACCTGGGCGTGAAGCGTCGCCGGCACCCCGGCGACCAGCGCGGCGAAGACCAACGCCGCGAGACGGCCGATGCCGCCACGAGAGAACGGATGCATTCGGGAGAATGTAGGGGACGGCCGGAGGGGCGACAATGCGAACGCCCGCTCGGTACGCCACGAACGAAAGCGGCGGTCCCCCGAAGGAGACCGCCGCCTGGACCTGATGGGCGCGGAGGGACTCGAACCCCCGACCTCTGCTGTGTGAAAGCAGCGCTCTAACCAGCTGAGCTACGCGCCCGGAACCAACCGAAGCTAGCGGAGCGCCAGGGGCGCATCAAGGCCGACCACCCGCATCGACGTCGCTCGGCGCCCTTCGCACGCTAGCTTCTCGGCAGGTCCCACTCCGCACACCGCCGACCCGTGCCCCGCCCCCTCCTCCTCACCGTTCTCGGCGCCCGCCCCCAGTTCATCAAGGCCGCCGTCGTCTCCCACGCCCTCGCCGCCGACGGCCGCCTCGACGAACGCCTCGTCCACACCGGCCAGCACTACGACCACGGGATGAGCCAGGTCTTCTTCGACGAGCTCGGCATCCCGGCGCCGGAGGTCAACCTCGGCGTGGGCTCCGGGCCGCACGGCGCCCAGACCGCCCGCATGCTCGAGGGACTCGAGGCGCTCCTGCTCGAGCGGCAGCCGGCCGCCGTGCTCATCTACGGCGACACCAACTCCACCCTCGCCGCCGCCCTCGCGGCCGCCAAGCTCCACATCCCCGTCGCCCACGTCGAGGCGGGGCTGCGCAGCTTCAACCTGCGCATGCCCGAGGAGGTGAACCGCCTCGTCGCCGACCGCGTCGCGGCGCGCTGCTACACCCCCTCGCCCCTCGCCGACGAGAACCTCCGACGCGAGGGGATCCCGGAGGACGCCATCTGCCGCGTGGGGGACGTGATGCTCGACGCGGCGCGGCGCTACGGCGCGGCCGCCGGACCCTCGCCCGTCGCCGACCTGCCCGCCCGCTACGCGCTCGTCACCATCCACCGCGCCGAGAACACGGACGCCCCCGACCGGCTCGCGACCATCGCCGCCGCCCTGCGCCGGCTCGCCGAGGCGATGCCCGTGCTCTTCGCCGTGCACCCGCGCACCGCCGCCGCGCTCGCCCGGCAGGCGCTCGCGCTTGGCGGCGTCCGCACCATCCCGCCGCAGGGATACGTCGCGATGGCGCGCCTGGAGCGCGGCGCGGCGGTGATCCTCACGGACTCGGGGGGCGTGCAGAAGGAGGCCTTCTATCACGGCGTCCCGTCCGTCACGGTCCGCGACGAGACGGAGTGGGCGGAGCTCCTGCCGAGCGGCTGGAATCGCCTCGCGCCGCCGGTGAGCGTGGAGACGCTCCTCGAGGCGGTCGCGGCGGCGCTCGCGGCGCGCCCCGCACCGATGCCGGGGCTCTTCGGCGACGGGAGGGCAGGGGAGCGCATCGCGGCGGATCTCGCGGCGCGCTTCGCGACCTGAACGCGGGGAGGCCGCTCCCCGGGCACCTCCCGCCCCCTCGCCGTGCGCCGCGCCCGGTCGCCCCACGCCACGCGATCCCTTGAGTGGGCCCAGCAGGATTCGAACCTGCGCACTTCGGATTATGAGTCCGCCGCTCTAACCGCTGAGCTATGGGCCCGACGGCGGAAACCTCACCCGCGCTCCGGCGCCGGGCAAGCGCGGACGCCCCGCGGCGCGCCCGATCGCGGTTCGGGGTTCCGCGTGCCGGCGCCGTCGGCCCGCTCCCCCTGCATCCCTCGGCCACACGTATCTTCCCCGCGTGCGCCCCCCGCTCGAGCACGCCCGGATCGCCATCGTCGTCGACTGGCTCAACCAGGCCGGTGGCGCCGAGCTCGTCATCCGCGAACTCCTCGCCTGTTTCCCGCAGGCCGACCTGTTCGCGCTCTTCGACACGATGCGCGCCGAGGACCGGGAGCGCCTCGTCGACCGCCCGGCGCGCACCAGCTTCCTCCAGCGCATCCCCGGCATCGGGGCGCGCTACCGGGCGCTCCTCCCCCTCATGCCCTTCGCGGTCCGCTCGTTCGACCTCGCGGCCTACGACCTCGTGGTCTCGAGCCACCATGCCGTCGCCAAGGGGCTCCGGCGGACTCCCGGCCAGGTGCACGTCTGCTACTGCCACTCGCCCACGCGCTACCTCTGGGACCACCGCGACGACTACCTCGCCGACCACGCCATCACGGGCGCCCGGGCCGCGGTGGCGCGGCAGCTCCTCGACCGGCTCCAGCGCTGGGACCGCGAGACGGCCGACGGCGTCGACCACTTCCTCGTGAACTCCCGCTGCGTGGCCGAGCGGGTGCGTCGCCACTACGGGCGCGCGAGCACCGTGGTCCATCCGCCCTGCGACATCGACTTCTTCACCCCGGCGGGGCCCCGCGAGGGCGACCTGTTCGTCGCGGCCAGCCGCCAGGTGCCGTACAAGCGCATCGACCGGATCGTCGAGGCGTTCCGCGCGCTCCCCGACCGGCGGCTGGTGGTCATCGGCGATGGCCCGCAGCACGCGCGCATCCGGGCCCTCGCGTCGAGCGCGCCCAACGTCACGGTGCTGGGGGAGACCTCGCGCGAGGCGCTGCGCGACCACCTCCGCCGGGCGCGCGCCTTCGTCTTCGCGGCCGAGGAGGACTTCGGCATCGTGCCGCTGGAGGCGCAGGCCTGCGGCACCCCCGTGATCGCGCTGGGACGGGGCGGGGCGCTCGAGACCGTCGTCGGCGAGCCGGGCCCGGGGCGCACCGGGCTGTTCTTCACGGATGACGCGCCGGCCACGATCGCCGCCGCGGTCCGGGCCTTCGAGGGGCTCGCCGAGGGCCCGTCGCCCGACGCCTGTCGCGCCAACGCCGCGCGCTTCACCGGAGCGGCCTTCCGCGACCAGGTCCTCGCCGCGGTGCGCGAGGCCTGGCAGCCCCGCGGCACGGCCCCTGCATAGGACGGGAGGGACCGCGTTCCAGCCCCCGCCCGCGACCGCTACCTTACCCGCGTCATGAGCGCCCGCCCCCTCAGCACGCCGACCGGCCCCGCATGACCTCCGCGTCGACGGCCCCCCGCGTCTCGCTGATCATCCGCGCCTACAACGAGGCCATGCACCTGGGTGGCCTCCTCGAACTCGTGGCCAAGCAGGAGTTCACGGACCACGAGGTCATCCTCGTCGACTCGGGCTCCACCGACGACACGGTCAAGATCGCCGAGCGGCTAGGCGCGCGCGTGGTCCACATCGCGAAGGAACGGTTCACGTTCGGCCGCTCGCTGAACGTGGGCTGCGCCGCCGCGCGGGGGGAGATCCTCGTGATGGCCAGCGCGCACGTCTTCCCGGTGGACGCGCGCTGGCTCACGCACCTGGTCGCGGCGTTCGACGACCCGCAGGTGGCCGTCGCGTACGGCCGGCAGACGGGCCACCCCCGGTCCCGCTTCAGCGAGACCGTGCTCTTCCGCCAGCAGTATCCGCTCACGTCCAACCCCGACCAGCGCACCCCGTTCTGCAACAACGCGAACTGCGCGATCCGGCGGTCGCTCTGGGCGCTCCACCACTACGACGAGACGCTCACCGGGCTCGAGGACCTGGCCTGGGGGCAGTGGGCGCTCGAGCAGGGCCACCGGATCGCGTACGTGGCGGAGGCGGCGGTGCAGCACCTGCACACCGAGCCGGGCAAGCGCGTCCGGCATCGCTATGAACGCGAGGCGATCGCGCTCAAGCGCATCTTCCCCGACAGCCACATGTCGCTCGTGGAGTTCGTGCGCCTCCTCTGGGTGCAGCTCTGGGGCGACTGGCGCGCGATGTGGCGCGAGCGCCGGACGCTCCTCCTGGCGCGCGACGTGGCGGTGTTCCGGATCATGCAGTACTGGGGCACCTACCGCGGCATGAACCACCGGACCGAGGTCACGCAGCGGCTGCTGCGGCAGTTCTACTATCCCGACGACGGCGCGCCCCGTGCCTGAGCCGCGCGTCGTCGCCCTCGTCCCCATGAAGGGGCACAGCGAGCGCGTGCCGGACAAGAGCTGCCGCGGCTTGCACGGGCGCCCGCCGCACCGCTGGATCGTCGACACCCTCCTCGCCCTCCCCGAGGTGGCGCACGTGGTGATCAACACCGACGCGGTGGGGCCGTTCGAGGCGCAGGGCACCGCCGCGCTCCCGCGGGTGCTGCAGCGCGAACGCCCGGCGGCGCTCCGCGGCTTCGCCCAGTGCATCTTGGGGAGCCACAACGGCTCCAACACCATCGAGGCCGCGCACCGCACCTCCGAGCGCGCCCTCCATCTCCTGTCCGGATTCCTCCACCAGGGAGCACCCGTCGCATGACACGAGTCGCGGTCATCACCGGCGCGCGTGGCGGCATCGGCCGCGCGCTCTGCCGCGCCTTCCGCGAGGCGGGCCACCGCGTCGTCGGCGTCGACCAGCCGGGCGCGGCCGGGCTCCCCGCGGGCCATGCGGAGGCGCCGGATGTCGCGATCGACGCCGACCTGCGCGCCGTCGCGCGTGACGCCGCCGCGCGCGCCGCACTCCTCGCGCGGCTCGGCGAGGCCGTCGGCGGCGATCCGCTCGCGGTCCTCGTCAACAACGCTGCGCTCCAGGTCCTCGGCGACACCGCATCCCTGGCCGCCGAGGATGTGCAGGCGATGCTGGACGTGAACCTCGTGGCGCCGCTCCTGCTCACGCAGGGCCTGCTGCCCGCGCTCGAGCGCGCGGGCGGCAGCGTGGTGAACATCAGCAGCGTGCACGCCACCGTGACGAAGCGCGAGTTCGTGGGCTACGCCACCACCAAGGCGGCGCTGGGCGGACTCACGCGCGCCCTCGCGGTCGACCTCGGCGGCCGCGTGCGCGTGAACGCGATCAGCCCCGGCGCGATCGCGACCCCGATGCTCGAGGCGGGGTTCGAGGGACGCCCGGCGGCGCGGGCCGCGCTCGCCGCCGCGCACCCGGCCGGCCGGATCGGCG
>CAZPJF010000287.1:0-4970 GCA_964586095.1 uncultured Gemmatimonas sp.
GGCGCCGCGGCGGGGGGTGCCGGCGGCACACCGAGCCCCGGCGCCAAGGGCGCCGCCCCCGCCGCGAGCCCGGCCCCCGCGAGCGCACCACCGAAGCCCGGATCGGCCTCGTGAGCGGCGTCGACGCCCTCCGGGCCGCGCTGCAGCGCGCGGCCGTCGCCATCGGCGCGCCGGCCGACGTGCAGCCCGCCCTTGAGCGCCCCCGCGATCCGTCGCACGGCGACTGGGCCACCAACCTCGCGATGACGCTGGCGAAGCCGCTCGCGCGCAAGCCGCGCGACGTCGCGGACGCGCTGCTCGCCGCGCTCGACACCGGCGCCGCCGGCGTGGCCGAGGCCAGCGTCGCGGGGCCGGGCTTCATCAACTTCCGGCTCTCGAGCGCCGACCTCGCGGCGGGGCTCGCCCGCGTGCTCGGTGCCGGCGCGGCCGTCGGCCCCGGGAACGCCGGCGCGGGGCGCCGGGTCGTCGTGGAGTTCGTCTCCGCCAATCCCACCGGTCCGCTGCACGTGGGCCACGGCCGCCAGGCGGCGCTCGGCGACGCCATCGCCGCGCTCCTCGCGTCGCAGGGGTGGGACGTGACGCGCGAGTTCTACTACAACGACGCCGGCGTGCAGATCGCGAACCTCGCGCTCTCCGTGCAGGCGCGCCTCCGCGAGCACGCCGGCGACCAGGCCGTGATCCCCGAGGGGGGCTACCACGGCGAGTACATCCGCGAGATCGCGCAGCGGTACGCCACGGAGTTCCCGGATGACCGCCGCGGCCATGACCTCGAGCGCGTGCGGCAGTTCGCCGTGCGCGAGCTGCGCAAGGAGCAGGACCTCGACCTGCGCGCCTTCGGCGTCCGGTTCGACGTCTACTACCTCGAGAGTTCGCTCTACACCGACGGCAAGGTGGAGCGCACGGTCGACGCGCTCGTGCGGGCGGGGCACACCTTCGAGGACGACGGCGCGCTCTACCTCCGCACCACGGAGTACGGGGACGACAAGGACCGCGTCATGCGCAAGCGCGACGGGACCTTCACCTACTTCGTGCCCGACGTGGCCTACCACGTGACCAAGTTCGAGCGCGGCTTCCTGCGCGCGATCAACGTGCAGGGGGCCGACCACCACGGGACCACCGCGCGCGTGCGCGCGGGGCTCCAGGCGCTCGACATGGGCATCCCGCCGGGCTACCCGGAGTACGTGCTGCACCAGATGGTCACCGTGATGCGGGGCGGCGAGGAGGTGAAGATCTCCAAGCGGGCCGGCAGCTACGTCACCGTGCGTGAGCTCGTCGACGAGGTCGGCCGCGACGCCGTGCGCTACTTCTTCCTCATGCGGAAGGGCGACAGCCAGCTGGTCTTCGACGTGGACCTCGCGCGGTCGCAGAGCGAGGAGAATCCCGTCTACTACATCCAGATGGCGCATGCGCGGCTCTCCGGCATCTTCCGGCAGGGCGGCGTCGACGTGGCGGCGATCGACGGCACCGGCGTCGACTGGGGGGCCCTCGACCAGCCGGAGGAGCGCGAGCTCGTCAAGGCGCTGCTCGACTGGCCGTCGCTCGCCTCCGGCGCGGCGGAGGCACTCGAGCCGCACCGGATCGCGAATTGGCTCCTCGACACGGCGCGGCTCGTGCACACCTGGTACCACAAGCACCATGTCCTCGGCGAGGCCGAGCGCGTGATGCAGGCGCGGCTCGCGCTCGCCAAGGCGGCGCGCACCGTGCTCGCGAACGGCCTCGGGCTCCTCGGCATCGGGGCGCCGGAGAGGATGTAGGCAGGAGGAGGGAGGACGAAGGACTCCCTCCGCCGCCGCCGTCCTCGTTCGCGTCCTTCCTCCTTCCTCCTTCAGCCTTCCTCCTGATGTCCGTCCTCGTCGTAGGCTCCGTCGCCCTCGATTCCGTCGAGACCCCCTTCGGCAAGGCCGACGAGGTCCTCGGCGGGTCGGCGAACTACTTCTCCGCCTCCGCGTCGCACCAGACGAGCGTCCAGCTCGTCGGCGTGGTGGGCAGCGACTACCCGGTGGAGAAGCTCGAGCCGCTCAAGGCACGGGGCGTCGACTTCGCGGGGCTCGAGCGCGCGGAGGGCGAGTCGTTCCGCTGGCGCGGCCGCTACCGCCACGACCTCAACTCGGCCGAAACGCTGGAGACGCGCCTTGGCGTGTTCTCGCACTTCAAGCCGAAGATCCCCGCGCAGTTCACCGACGCGCAGTACGTCTTCCTCGCGAACATCGACCCCCGCCTCCAGCTGGAGGTGCTCAAGCAGGTCACGCGGCCCCGGCTCGTCGCCTGCGACACGATGAACTTCTGGATCGAGTCGCGGCGCCCGGACCTGCTCGAGCTGCTCAAGCACGTCGACCTCATCACGCTCAACGACGGCGAGGCGCGGCAGCTCACCGAGTGCGCCAACCTCGTGCAGGCCGCCCGCTGGATCCTCGACAAGGGCCCGCGCACGGTGCTCATCAAGAAGGGGGAGCACGGCGCCTTCATGTTCACGCGGGACTCGATCTTCCACGCGCCGGCGTACCCGCTCGAGTCGGTGTTCGACCCCACCGGCGCCGGCGACTCGTTCGCCGGCGGGTTCATGGGGTGGCTCGCGCGCACGGGCGACCTCTCCGAGGCGAACATGAGGCGCGCCGTGATCCTCGGCTCGGCCATGGGGTCGTTCGTGGTCGAGGGCTTCTCGATCACGCGCCTCCTCGAGGTCACGCGCGCCGACATCGACCGCCGCGTGGCCGACTTCCACCGGCTCGTCACCTTCGACCGGGCCCTGGACGCGTGAGCGACGAGAAGCTGACCTACGCGAGCGCCGGCGTCGACATCGACGCGGCCGAGGACTCCAAGCACCGCATCAAGCGGCTCGTGGAGTCGACCTTCACGGCGGGCGCGCGCGGGGCGTTCGGCGGCTTCGGCGGCATGTTCCGCGTGCCCGAGGGCGCACGCAAGCCGCTCCTCGTCGCCAGCGCCGACGGGGTCGGCACCAAGATCAAGGTCGCCATCGAGGCCGACCGCCACGACACCATCGGCCACTGCCTCGTCAACCACTGCGTCAACGACATCCTGGTGCAGGGAGCGGTCCCGCTCTTCTTCCTCGACTACGTCGCCTTCGGGAAGCTCATCCCGTCCGTCGTCGAGGGCGTCGTCGCCGGCGTCTCCGCCGGATGCCGGGAGAACGGCGCCGCGCTGATCGGCGGCGAGACCGCCGAGATGCCCGGCGTCTACACGCCGCCGGACTACGACCTGGCCGGCTTCATCGTGGGGTGGGTGGAGGAGGACGAGGTCATCACCAGCGCCGGCGTGCAGGACGGCGACGTGCTGGTGGGGCTCGCGAGCACGGGGCTCCACACCAACGGCTACTCGCTCGCGCGGCGGATCGTCGCGGACCGGCTCAAGCTCGGCCCGCACGACGCCTTCCCCGACGCGGGCGGCCGCTCGGTCGCCGACGTGCTGCTCGCGGTGCACCGCAGCTACCTGCCGGTGCTCCGGCCGGTCCTGCGTCACATCCACGCCATGGCGCACATCACCGGCGGCGGCATCCCCGGCAACCTCGACCGCGCGCTGCCGTCACATCTTGACGCGGTGGTCGAGACCACGTGGCGGATCCCCCCCGTGTTCCGGGTATTGGAGGAGGCGGGCGGGGTGGACCGTGCGGAGATGTACCGCGCCTTCAACATGGGGATCGGGATGATCGTCATCACCGACCAGGCCGGGGCCGCCAAGGTCCGTGACCTCGCTTCGCAGGCCGGCGTCGATAGTTGGATCATCGGCCACACCCGTCCCGGGTCGGGACGGGTCCACCTCGTCTGACCCCGGAGCACCCCAGCGATGCGTCGCCTCCTCGTCGGTACCGCCCTCCTCACCGCCCTCTCGGCCCCCGCCGGCGCGCAGGCCTGCGTCGCGGGCGCCACGCAGGACGCCTGCCGCAAGGCCACGGACCTCTGGCAGTACATGATGCCGCAGCTCGGCACCTCGCTGGTCGGCGGCTCGCACACCCTCGGCATGGGCACCACCCTCGGCGGCTTCCCGCACTTCGCGGTGGCCGTGCGCGCCAACGCCATCCGCGGCGACCTGCCCGACGTGGGCAACCTCAACGTGAGCGTGGTCGGGGAGCAGAGCTCGAACATCGCGACCTCGGAGCAGTTCGTCGGCCTCCCGGGCGTCGACTTCGCGGTCGGCCTGTTCAAGGGCTTCCCGCTCGGCGTCACCCGCGTGGGCGGCATCGACGCCATCGGCAGCGTGACCTACGTCCCCGAGATCGACAGCGACGGCACGTCCATCACGCCGACGGACGGCTCGCTGAAGTTCGGCTTCGGCGCGCGGGTCGGCCTCCTCGAGCAGTCGCTGATCGTGCCCGGCGTGTCGTTCTCGTACCTGGTGCGCGACCTGCCGACGCTCGACCTCGAGGCTTCGGCGCAGAACGCCGAGTTCTTCATCACCGACTTCTCGGTGAAGACCAAGTCGTGGCGTGTCGCCGCGCAGAAGAACCTGCTCCTCTTCCAACTCGGGGCCGGCTTCGGGCAGGACACGTACGAGTCGAGCGCGCTGATCGGCGGCACGGTGGGCGTGAACGGCTTCTCGAGCACCGCCGCGCAGGACCTCACCCGCACGACCTACTACGGATCGCTCGGCTTCAACCTCCTCGTCGCGAAGATCATCGCCGAGGTGGGCCAGGTGAGCGGCGGCGAGGTGACGACCTTCAACACCTTCGACCAGGCCGCCGACAAGTCCCGCCTCTACGGCACGGTCGGTATCCGCATCAGCTTCTGAGCTCGCACGACCTCACCCCGCCGCCGGGCCCGAAGGACGCGGCCCGGATGCGCCGCGCCCTGCTCCTGGCGCGGCGTGGCTGGGGCCGGACGGCGCCGAACCCCCTGGTCGGCGCCGTCGTCGTTCGCGACGGCAAGACCGTCGGCGAGGGGTTCCACGCGGAGTTCGGAGGCCCGCACGCGGAGGTGCACGCGCTCTCCCGCGCGGGGGATCGCACGCGAGGCGCG
>CAZPJF010000288.1:0-4951 GCA_964586095.1 uncultured Gemmatimonas sp.
TCACGTCCACGGCACATTCGCGCGTCATGCCGACAAGTGACCCTTCCCTGTATCCGAGGCTCGTCGAGCAACATGTCATGGAACGCGACGCGCCGCGGCGCCTGCACGTACTTTCTACTCGCCTTGCTGGCGGCCTGCAGCACAGTTCGATCTGATCGTAGCGCTTCGCAACCGGTAAACGACCACGAGATTGCCTCTGCGCTCGTCTCGCTCTCTGATACGCAGCGCGCGGTAGCGGTGCTACGCGCCCTGGTGGGCGAGAGACGGTTCGTCCTTTTAGGCGAGAACGGTCACGGCGTCGGTCCGCATACGGCGCTCAAGGGCGAGCTGACGCGACTCCTGCTCGATAGCCTTGGCTTCTCCACTGTCGTCTTTGAGTCCGGGTATCACGAGTGCGCAGAGGCGGACGGCGCTCTGACCCGGGTTAGTGCCGTGTCAACATTGCGCGACTGTCTTGCATACGCATTTGAGCACGCGGAGGCGTTGCCGACATTCGAGCACATTCGTGTCGCGCGCAGAGCCGGCAGGGCGCTCCACATCGCTGGAGCCGACATGCAGCCGCAGGGGTCGGCGAGTCTTTCGCGTCCGAATCGGCTCCGCCACGCAATCGCTACGCGTGACTCCGTGTTGGCCGAGACGGTGGCACTTGCGGATTCTGGTCTGCTCGCAGCGAGCCAGCAGGGGGGCGATTCGCTACGACTCTGGTTGCGAGAGCATGCCGCGTCCGCGCGCCGCGCGTTCGAGCGCGCGTTGACGACGGCACCTCCAGAGACACGATGGCATCTCCGTACGTCGCTGGCCCTTCTGCGTCGAGGCGAACTGCGATTCGCCTCCGGAACGATCGAAGGAGCGGTACCGGCGGACTATTACGCCGAGCGCGACCGATTCATGGCCCAGTCTGTCTCGTGGATTGCAGATTCGAGCGGCCCAGCGAAGCGGGTCGTTGTGTGGATGCACAATGACCATGTGCGGCGTGGACGGCTGTCCTCCCCCGCCGGTCCCATCGCGGCAAGCGGCGGCTTACTTGCAGCGCAGTACCCACGCGACGTCATCTCCATCGGTTTCTTCATGGGGCCCGGAGAGGTCACGAACAATGCACGCGCGGTCCGCGCGGTACTACCGATCGAGAGAGGGAGCATCGAAGACGTGCTCAGCCGCCTCCAACGCGACGCCAGTATGCTGATCGTAAGCGGTGCTCGGAGCGCCGGCGTGCGGCGCTGGGTTGCGGCGCCGCAACGCTACCTCCGCAATGGCCTTGCCGCGGACACGCTTGTGCCAGCGGAGGAGTTTGACGCTCTGGTATTCGTCTCACGAGCATCACCACCGACCTATCGCCTGCCAGATCGCTAGTCGGTCATGGCGCTTCGCGTGGCTCAACGACGCACGTTCGTGATTCGCACTGAACAGCCGGGGAGATAGGTAACACTTCGAACCGGGGACATGGGTAACACTCGGTGAGGGTGCCCGGTCACTCCCGGATGATGTAGTCGCGTTCGTCGAGCGTTGCCAGGAGCACGGCGCCGAAGTGGATGTGCCACACGCCGTCGTTGAACTCGGCGCGGAAGGCGCGGAAGTGAGGTAGACCGAGCGGTTCGGGAGGACTGCATGAGCGCCATCTCACCACTCATCCTCGTCGCACTCGCGATACTCCTGATCGAGGCAGGGCGCGAGCTCCTGGCCGGAGACTACTTCGGAGCCGCTCGAACGGTGCTGGTCGTCGTGTTGGTGGCGCTCGGACTGCGGCGACGAAGGCCTCCGTCTCCTCGATGAGGTGCGAAGCGACGAGGGCACGCCCCCGCGACGGCTGGAGCCGCTGGCCGTGGCTCCGGTAGCGACGGCGGGATCGGATCCCCGCTCTTGCGCCCGCGTTTCCGCCGGGCGTACCCTGAGTCCATGCCCTCCGCGCACGGGGACGCCGTGCCCCTCCGATGATCGCGCCGCGCCCGCGCGCTGCGGCGCTCGCCTGCCTCCTGCCGCTCGCGGCGGCGTGCGAGCGCACGCCCACGGGGAACGACGCCCTCCGGCCGGCGGCCGCGATCCCGCTCGACGTCCCGAGTCTCAACCAGACCGTGTTCGCCGAGACCCGCGACTTCACGGTGGTCGGCTACTTCAGGCCGCGGCTGCGGAATCCGGGCAACGTGCAGGTGGAGGTCTTCGCGGGCCCGACCGCCGTCGGCACCCCCCTGCGCACCCTTCGCAGCAACGTCGATGCGACCACCGGGACCACCCCGCGCGCCTCCCTCGACTTCACTTACCGGAACGGCCAGGCGTTCGGACCGAACGGCCCCCTCACGGATCCCGCGCGGATCGTCATGACGCCGGACCTCGTGAAGTACCCGGGCGGCCTCCGCAATCCCGCCAACAAGGTGGTCGTCACCCGCGATTACTACGCGGCCGTGGTGCTGGGGGGCGTGACGCGCGGCTTCGACACCGACTACGGGGATGGCAGCTCCACCTGGAGCGACCTGACGGCGGGGACGTACACGATCCGGGTGAGCGGCCACTCCGGGCAGCTCGAGGGCCTCGCCGCCACGCGCACGATCACCTTCGACACCACCCACGCGATGCTCGGGCGCTTCAGCCCCGAGGCCTCCAAGGGCAAGCTCCTCGCCTACGCCGCCGAGCGCGGGTTCCGCACCTACATCGACCCCTTCCCCGGCTTCTTCACCTTCAACGGCTATTCCTACGAGATCACCGGCCGATGGATGGCGAACAACTCGGTGGAGGTCGTCAACCGGGCCGCGAACGCCCTGGTGGACAACGCGGCGACCGCCCGCAACGACGTGCTCTTGTACAACATCTCGGCGACATCGGCCACCCAGCGCATCGAGATCGGCGCGATCGTCGCGAACGGGCTGCTGAACGGACAGACGGGGTTCCACCACTACGACCTCGGTGAGCCCTCGCTCACCTGGGTGGATGCCCGCACCGGTGCCACCACGTCGCGCGCCGGGACCATCGTCGACCTGCCCGACAGCGCGCGCCTGGTGGTGACGCGCGTCGAGAGCCGTTCCGCGCGCGCGTCGCTGCAGCACAACCGCTTCGATGCCGGCGACACGACGCGCATGCTGGTGGACATCGACGTCTCGGACGGCGTGGTGGTCCGGGCGGGGGACGAGTTCAGCGTGTTCGGCGTGGTCGCGCCGATCCCCTCGACGGTCACGCCCGGTCCGCTCGCCCATCAGTACACGATCGCCAACGCGATCGACTCCGTGCGGTACGTGATCCGGAGCAACCGGGGCACGGTCGTGCAGATCTCGGCGCACCCGGTCGGGCTGGTGCGCCGGTACGATCCCTACCGGGCGCCCGACGCGCAGGCGACCTCCGTCTACGAGTTCGAGCACTCATTCCGGGTGGCGTCGGGCGATTCGTACGCCATCGAGATGACCGGGCTGGACCGCCACGGCCAGCCCGTGACCGCCACCACGCGATCGTTCACGGTGGTGGTGACGGCGCCGTAGCCCTCGCGGCGGGGGGGGGGCGAAGCGGCGGTAGGGAAATTCCTTGCGCACGCGGGCCCCGAGGCCCACCTTGGGCGAGAAGCACCAGGCTGCCGAGTCCGACCCGTCCATGTGGGACCGGGGCGGCCCGGCCGTCTTCCTCCGACCCGAGGCCCCGATGCCGGCGACACGCGCCGTTCGCGGGAAGCGCGTCCTGGGACAGACGCTGATCGCCGTCCCCGTCGCGGTGATCGTGGTGATCGCCGCCTGCTCCGACAACTCGCCGTCCGGCGTGCGCACCGCCTCGGACAGCGTGACCGAGTACTTCCTCGGCCTCCCGAGCTGGGACACGTTCTCGCCCCTCAGCCCGGACCTGGACGTGATCGTCGAGTCCTCCTACGGCACCGTCGAGGGCGCGCAGGGCACGCAGTACAACTGCACCACGACGCCGTACTCCATCACCAGCACGCCGGACAAGGTGGTGACCCTCGATCCCGATGCGAACATCCTGTGGCTGGGTGCCCTGCTCCAGGGGGAGGGCTACAAGGGAGGGATCGGGTCGCTGCGGGAATGGAGCGTGCGCGAGCGCGCGCCGGTGAAGGTCTCCATCGACCTGCTCTCCGGCGACAACACGCGGACCGTCGCGAATCCCACGCTCGCGTCGGTGAACCAGGCCGTCGGGGAGCTGGTGTCCAAGGCGGCGTGGGAGGGCAACAAGGGGGGCAGCAGCATCTCCTTCAGCCAGGAGACCCAGTACTCGATCAAGCAGGCGATGCTCAAGCTGGGGATCTCGGCCGGCTACGCCAGCGTCTCGGTCAAGGCCAGCCTGTCGGCGTCGCGCACGGCCGCCGAGCGGACGGTCACGGCGTACTTCGTCCAGAAGATGTTCACCGCGTCGATGGTGCTCCCGTCCGAGCCGGGCCAGCTGTTCACCGACGAGTTCACGCCCGCGCGGCTGCAGGAGGAGGAGGCGCGCGGCCACGTGGGCCCCGACAACCTCCCCGTCTACATCGCGAACATCGTGTACGGCCGGATCCTGATGTTCTCGTTCACGTCGACGTCGAGCATCACGGACATCCGCGCGGCCCTGGCCGCGAGCTTCTCGAGCATCGCCGGCGCGGAGATCGCGGCGCGGTACCTCGACATCCTCAACAACGCCAAGATCAGCGTGGTCACGATCGGCGGCGAGGGGAAGAACGCCACCGCGCTGATCCAGAGCGGGCAGCTCAAGGACTACTTCAACGCGGACGCGGCGCTGACGAGCGCACGTCCGATCTCGTACACGATCCGCAACGTCGGCGACAACAGCATCGCCAAGGTGACCGAGACGACCGAGTACGACCTGAAGGAGTGCACCGCCATCGGCACCACGGGCTCGATGGCCATCGACGTCTCCCCGAACGACGCGACGGTGTTCGTGTCCGGTCCCGCCAGCTACACCTACGGGCCGAGCAGCGGTGACCAGCTGCTCGACACCCTGCGCGCGGGCGGGTACACGATCAAGGTGACCC
>CAZPJF010000289.1:0-4938 GCA_964586095.1 uncultured Gemmatimonas sp.
GGTGCTGCACGTAGCGCTTGCTCGCCGGGTTGGGGCGGTACGCCTCGGGGTACTTCACGCTCGAGCGGCCGAAGAGCCGTTGCCACTCGCGGCGCCGGTGCAGCTGGTAGCCGTGCTGGATCGCGTGCCCGCACTCGTGGCGCATGATCTTCATGCACTCGTGGTGCGTGCCGCCCTCCACCTCGATGAGCTGCGTGCGCTCCAGCTTCATGAGCCGCGGGTGGAGCAGGTAGAACGGCACCGCGAACCCGCTCACGCCGCCGGGCGAGAACCACTCGTCGCTCACCCACACGTGCGGCTTGAGCCGGAGCCCACGCTCCTCGAGCTCCCGATGCAGCTCGTCGACGCACCCCTGCACCCAGGTGCCCTCGAGCCGGAGGCCGAGGTCCTTGAAGCGGAGCAGCATGAGCCGCTCGTCGGGCCAGGCCGCCCAGGGGAAGCGGGAGCTCATCGCGCGGTCAGCGGCTGGCGGCGCGCGCGATGCGCTCGATGGTCGCGCGGCCGAGCCCCGGGCGACCGGGGAGGATGTTCCACGCGTTCACCACCACGACGAGGTCGAGCTCGGGGAACGCGAACGGGAGCTGGCCGCCGAACCCGGAGCCGGCCCACCGATATCGCGCGGGATCCTGCGGGTCGGGGTAGAGCCACCACTTGTAGCCGTAGCGCACCGTGCTGCCGGCGGCGCCCACGGTGACCGCCGGCCGCACCGACTCACGGATCCACTCGGGGGAGACGACCTGGTGCCCGGCCCAGCGTCCGCCCTGGAGCCAGAGCTGCCAGATGCGCGCGACATCGAGCGCCTCGAGGTAGAGCCCGCCCTCGGTGTCGAGCGACCCCGCGGCGGAGCGCTTCCAGTGCCAGCGCGTGATCCCGAGCGGCGCGAAGAGGTGCCGCGCCGCGTACTCCTCGAGGTCCACGCCGGTCGCCTGCCGGAAGATGTGCGCGAGCAGCGCGCTCTCGCCGCTGCTGTAGTTGAACTGCCGGCCCGGCTCGCGCATCATCGGCCGGTCGATGGTGAAGCGGATCCAGTCGGGACTCGCCTCGAGCGCCACCGCGGTGTTGCGCGGGTCGATGTACGGGAGCCCCTCGTTCCAGTCGAAGCCCCCGGTCATCGTCAGCAGGTGCCGGATGGTGACGCGGCGCTTGCGGTCGTCGATGTTGGCGACCGTGGCGGTGTCGAAGTACCGCAGGATCGGCGTGTCGAGGTCCGGGAACTCGCCGCGCGTGACCGCCACGCCGATCACCACCGACGTGATCGTCTTGGTGACCGACTGCAACGTGTGCAGGTCGCCGCGGCGGTAGGTGGGATGCCACCAGGGCGCGAAGTAGTTGTAGGGACCGGTGACGTCGCGCGCGTTGAGCGCGTTCGGCGTCCGCGCGGAATCCCCGTGGATGGCGTCGTAGTCGTGCGCGTAGCGGCGGTCGTAGACGAGCGTGCCGCGCCGGATCACCACGAGCCGGTTCACGTGGCCGTAGCGCCCGGCGCGGATCTCGGCGTCCACGGAGTCGAGCACCGCGACGTTGAGGCCGACGCTCGACGGCGTGCCGGTGGGCCAACCGGGCTCGCCTTGGGCGGCACCCGGCACCGGGAGCGCCGCGAAGAGCAGGGCCACGCCGCAGAGTCGGCGCCGGGCCCCGCGGAGGCCGCCAGCCAGGCCGAGGCCACGGCCGAAGTCCGGGTCCCGCGGGGACGCAGGGCGAATGCGGTGGTGCATCGGACCTCCGGTGACGCGGCGGGGCGGTGACGCCCCGCCGTGGACTGGCCGACGCGCGGGGCGCGCCGGCGACGATCCCGAACGCCGCCTCCTTCAGACGGCGTCGGAGAGGCTCGTGAAGCTGAAGTCGCGCGCCCTGAGCGCGGGGACCACGCTCCCGCCCTCCGCGACGCGCACGCTCGGTCCCATCGCCTCGAGGTTGTTCAGCAGGAAGAGCGGCGAGTCGTTGAAGCGGAAGTTCTTGATGCTGCGCGCGACCTTGCCGTTCTCCACGAGGAAGGTGCCGTCGCGCGTGAGGCCGGTGTAGACGAGCGTGCGGTTGTCGACCACGCGCAGGTACCAGAGGCGCGTGACGAGCACGGCGCGCTCGGTGCCGCGGATCAGCGCGTCGAGCGGCGTGTCGCCGCCGATCATCTTGAGGCCGCCGCCCCCGCCCCCGCCGAAGCCGCCGCCCCCGGTGGGCGCGACGCCCTTCCTGGCCGCCCAGAAGCGGTTGTAGGCGAGCTGCCGGAGCACCCCGTCCTGCACCCAGACGACGCGGCCGGTGGGGAGCCCCTCGCCGTCGAACGGGGCACCGAGGACCTGCGGGTCGGCGGGATCGGTGAGGAGCGTGACGCGCGCATCCATGATGCGCTCGCCGAGCCGCGTGGCGCCCGGGGCGGCCCCGCGCACGCTGAAGGGCGACCGGCCCTCCTCCGCCGCGCGCGCGTTCATGGCGCCGCGCACCGAGCCGATGAGGTCGCTCACTGCCTGCGGCTCGAAGATCACGGTGTAGCGGCCCGGCTCGATCGCCTGCGGGTTGCGCGAGGCGCGTGCCTTCTCGATGGCGCGCGTCGCGATGCCGGCGAAGTCGATCCGGCCGAAGTCGTTGTCGTCGCCCCCCACCCAGCCCGAGCCGGTGCCGTCGGTGGTGCGGACGGTGAGGGTGTAGTTCGCGCCCGTGCTGCGGTGATAGGCGAAGAGCCCGGCGCTGGTGCCGACGGCGGTGGCGCTCGCCGAGCAGTCGATGAAGCCCGCGACCGTGAGGTCGTTCGCGCGGCGGGCCGGCTCGAGCGCGGTGAGCGCGGCCTTCGCGCGGTCCTCGGCGCCGAGGTTCGCGGTCGTGTCGAACCAGGCGGGGACGGTGGCGTACGCCTGCGCGCCCAGCTCCGGCATCAGCTCGGGATCGTCCGGCGCGAGCCGCGCGAGCGCCTCCGACTGCGCCACCGCGCGCGCCAGGCCGTCGGGCGAGACGTCGTTGGTGGTGACGCTCGCGCGCTTCTTCCCGACGGTCGACGTGATGGTGATCGACGCGTCGTCCGAGATGCCCGAGGTGGACATCTGGTTGTCGGCGAAGCGCAGGTTGGTCTGGTACGTGCTGCCGATGTTCACGCGGCAGCCATCGGCCCTGGAGAGCTTCAGCGCGCGCTGGACGATGTCCTCGCACTCGGCGCGCGAGAGCACGAGCGCCTCGTCGAGGACGCCGTGCCGTGCGGCCGCGGCGTGGGCGAGGAGGCGCTTGGGGGCGTCGGGAAGGGAACGAAGGGTGCTCACAGCGTGCGCCCCGTGTTGATGACGTTGATGTTCCGGAAGCGGACCGGCGGGCAGCCGTGGCTCACGGCGTTCGCCTGGCCCGGCTGGCCCTTGCCGTCGTTGAAGGTGCCGCCGAGCTCGTACGAGCTCCTGCCGCCGATGAGGTCGACCGCGTTCCAGAAGTCGGGCGTGCGCATGACGTAGGCGACGTCCTTGAGCTGCCCGACGACCTTGCCGCCCCGCACCTCGTAGCAGACTTGCGCGCCGAACTGCGCGTTGTAGCGCTGCTGGTCGATCGAGTAGCTCGAGCGGCCGATCATCACGATCCCCTTGTCGGTCGCGGCGATGATGTCGTCCAGCGAGCGGTCGACCGTCTGGTCGGGCACGATCGAGACGTTGGGCATGCGCTGGAAGGCGACGTCGCTCCAGCTCTGCGCGTACGAGCAGCCGTGCGAGCGCACCGGCATCCGGTTCCGCTCGTACCAGGGCCGCAGCCACTCGGCCTGCTCGCGCGTGGTCTGGTAGTCCCAGAAGATGCCGTTCCGCACGATGTCGAACTCGTCGGGCTTCACGCCGTCGTCGTCGTACCCGATGGTGGCGAGGGCGTTGGGCTCGGAGCGGTCGCCGCGGATGGTGAGGTGGTCGGGGCCGAGGCGGAGCTTGCCGAGCACGGCGTCGGGCGGGGCGATGAACGAGGTGCCGGCGTAGTTGGCCTCGTAGCCCATCGCGCGGTCGAGCTCGGTGGGATGCGCGATCGACTCGTGGATGGTGAGGAAGAGCTGCGACGGGTGCAGGATGAGGTCCCAGCGC
The DNA here is from genome assembly GCA_964586095.1 of uncultured Gemmatimonas sp. Lineage (GTDB taxonomy): Bacteria > Gemmatimonadota > Gemmatimonadetes > Gemmatimonadales > Gemmatimonadaceae > Pseudogemmatithrix. Next base: position 4,038 of record CAZPJF010000289.1, read on the forward strand.
CCCACCTCGACCGGCTTGGCCGTGAGCTTCTCGCGCGCCTGCTCGGCCCAGACGGTGGCGTTGGTCACGATGTCGTTCTCGAGCACGTACTCCCAGCCGCGGCCCATGGGCTGCACGACCTCGGGGCCGCGCACCGCGGTCTCGGTGCGGTCGTCGCTCACGGCGGTGCAGCTCATGGTGACCCAGCTGCGCACGACGTCCTGCGTGATGAGCGAACCCTCGCTGTTGGCGTACGAGCGCTCCTCCTTCACGAACGCGAGCGAGGAGTTCACGAAGCGGATGTTGCGGACCTTCATCGCCTCGGCGTTGGCACGGAGGAGCAGGGCGACCTTCTCCTCCACCGGGATGGACCAGGGATCGACGGTGTAGCTCGACTTCCAGGTGGCGTTGGCGTGCACCTCGGTGGGGGCGAGCCGCACCATCCGGTCGCGGGCGACGCGATTGGCCTTGGCGAGCGAGACGGCCTGGCGCGCGGCGCGGGCGACGCCGTCCTTGGTGAGCGCGCGGGTCGCCGAGAAGCCCCAGGTGCCGTCGACGAGCACGCGGACGCCGCAGCCGATGGTGTCGGTGTCGGAGACGTTGGTGACCTGCTGCTCGCGGGTGCCGAGGTTCTGGCGGCGCTGGCGCTGGATGCGGGCGTCGGCCCAGGAAGCGCCGGCGAGCTTGGCGGCGGTCAGGGCCTCCATGAGGAGGACCTTCACCTGCGGGTCGGGCTCGGTGGTCGCCGTGTCGAGGATGGGCGAGGAGGTGCCGGCGGCGTCGACGCGGCGGGCGGCGAGGGTGAGCGCTCCGGCGGTGAGGGCGCTCGATCTGATGAACTCGCGGCGGGTGGGCATATGCGGGATGCGGGGCGGGAGGCGGGGCGGGAATGTGGTTCTTGGGGAGGGGGACTGCAAATGCG
>CAZPJF010000290.1:0-4926 GCA_964586095.1 uncultured Gemmatimonas sp.
CGCGTGGGGTTCTTCTGCTCGATCGCCACCGCCGGCGAGAGCCCGTCGATCGCGTCGACGTCGGGCTTGGGCATCCGCTCGAGGAACTGGCGGGCGTACGCGGAGAGCGACTCCACGTAACGCCGCTGCCCCTCGGCGTAGATCGTGTCGAAGGCGAGCGAGGACTTCCCCGAGCCGGAGGGGCCGGTCACGACCGTGATCGCGCGGCGCGGGAACTCGACGTCGAGGTTCTTCAGGTTGTGGAGCCTGGCGCCCCGGACGACGATGCGGTCCTTCACGTCCGCTCAGACCACGACGATGGCATCGCCGCCGCTCCCCGCCGGAGGCGGCGGCAGCACGGGCGGGTCCTCGTCGAAGATCGACCGCGAGCGCAGCGTCCCGTCGATGGCGAGGAGGAGGTCCTCGAGCTCCGACGTCGCCTTGGCGACCTCCCAGCGATAGAACGAGCGTGACATCCCGACGACGAGCGCCCCTGCCGCGACGGCGGTGATCGCGATCGGGGCCGCGAGCAGCGCGCCCGTGAGCGCCATCGCCTTGAGGCCGATCGCGAAGCCCGCCGCGGAGGCGCCGCCGGTGACCCCGATGCCCAGGCCCGCGTAGCCCCAGACGTTCATCCCGATGCCCGGGCGCAGGTCCGCGACCACCGTCACCTCGCAGGCGCCGCGCTCATGGTCGAGGACGCGCAACGTCGCGCGCAGTTCCGGGGCGTAGAGGCCGTACCGGAGCCAGGTGAACGGATACGAGATCTGCCCCGACGCATCCATCTCCGCGAGCTTGAACACCAGGATGCCCCCGTCGAGCGGATGCGCCCCGATCTGGTCGCGGAGGGTCATCCGGTAGGGCACGCCCTGGAAGGTGCGACCGATGGCCTTGAGGACCTCGCGCGCCGGCGCGCGGATGATGCGCGACACCGACAGCGAGCGCTGGACGCGCCCGAGCATGAGGCGCCCCACGCGTTCGCGCGCGCTGTCCTCGTCGATCGGCACGGCGTCCGCGTCGGCCGGGAGCTCGGAGAGCGCGAGGGCCACGAAGCGCTGCGAGATGCCGGCCTCGACGGCCGCCGCCTCGACGTCCTGCACGCGGTAGGTGGACGTGGCGGGTACGGTGGCCGCCGCGTCGGTGGCGCCCGCGGGCGCGATCTCGCCGCCGAGGGCGCGCGCCGCGTGCGCCCGGGTCTCGCGCTCGAGCCGCGCCGCCGCCTCGGCCTGCAGCTGCGCGGCGCGGCGCCAGATGAGCGCGGCCTGGTCCTCCCGCAGCAGGCGATGCCCCGCGCTCACCACGGGCTCCCGGGCCGCCACCGCGCCCTCCATCGCGCGCCGCAGGGCCTCCGAGAGGTCCTCACCCGTCGGGAAGCGCTGCACCGGGTCCTTGGCGAGGCACTGGTCGATCACCGCGGCGAGCGCGCGCGGGAGGTGCGGTGCCACGGAGAGCAGCGGCGGCGGCTGCCGCGTGACGTGCGACACCAGCACCGCCGACGTGGACTCGCCCTGGAACGGCAGGCGCCCGCTCAGCAGGAAGTACCCGACGACGCCGAGTGCATAGAGGTCCGACCGGCCATCGAGCGTCCCGCCCTGCACCTGCTCCGGGCTCATGAAGTGCGCGGTGCCCATCACGTGCCCCTCGCCCGTGAGGTGCGTCGCGCGCTCCACCCGCGCGATGCCGAAGTCGGTCACGAGCGCACGGTTGGTGCTGCGCTCGATCATGATGTTCTCGGGCTTCACGTCGCGGTGGATCACGCCGCGCGCGTGCGCGTAGGCCAGCGCCCACGCGACCTCGCGGAGGTGCCGGACCGCGTCCCCCGGCGGGAGCGGGCCGCGGTCGCGCACGCGCTGGCCGAGGTGCTCCCCGTCGACCAGGCCCATCACGAAGAAGGCGAAGCCGCCGCGCTCGTCGGCGCGGTGGATGTGCACGATGTGCGGGTGCGAGAGCTGGCCCGCCGTGCGCGCCTCGCGCAGGAAGCGCTGCCGGACCTCCTCGGCCGACGCGAGCTCCGGCGGCAGCACCTTGAGCGCGACCGCGCGATCGAGCCGCACGTCGCGCGCGCGGAAGACGACGCCCATCCCGCCTCGGCCGAGCTCCTGCTCGAGCTCGAACTCGCCGGCGAGCGCCGCGGGGAGGGGGGAGAGGGCGGGGTCGAGGGCGAGGCTCATCGCGCTCGGAATCTAACGGCGGACGCCGTGGGGGAGGGTCGAGGGCACGGCACCGCATCGTCGCGCCGGCGTCCGTGCCGCCGGCGGAACGCCCTGCCTGCGCCTCGCCGCGCCCGCACGCGCAGCCGCCCGCGCCCGCTCGGTCCGCGGCCGCCCGCCGTGCGCACTGGCCACCGGTCGGGCCGGCCCGCGAGATTGCGGTGTGACCGCGTCCCCCGCCATCCAGCACGAAGAGGACGCCCTCGGCAAGGCGTTCGACGGGCGCCTCGCGCGGCGCCTGCTCGCGTACGTGCGCCCCTACACCTGGCTCGTCGTCGCGGCCCTCGTGGTCCTCATGATCGAGGGCGCGCTGCAGCTGGTGCCGCCCATGCTGACGCGCCGGGTGATCGACGTGGCCCTGCCCGCGCAGGACGGCGCCATGGTCCGCGACGCCGCGCTCCTGCTGGTCGTGGCGCTCCTCGCGCAGGTCTCGGCCGCGTACGTCGAGACCCTGCTCACCGGGATCCTCGGCCAACGCGTCATGCACGACCTGCGCCGGCAGCTCTTCGCGCACCTGCAGCGCCTGCCGATCCCGTTCTTCGACCGCAATCCCGTGGGGCGCGTCGTCACGCGCGTCACGTCGGACGTGGAGTCGCTGAACGAGCTCTTCGCCTCCGGCGTGGTCGCGGGGCTGGGGGACCTCTTCACCCTGCTCGCCATCACCGTGCTCATGGTCGCCGTCGACTGGCGGATGGCGGTCGCCGCGTATCTCGTGGTGCCGGGGATCCTGTACGTGTCGCGGTGGTTCCGGCTGCGCGTGCGCGAGGCGTACCGCGAGATCCGCACGCGGCTGGCGCGCATCAACGCGTTCCTGCAGGAGCGCATCGCCGGGATGCGCGTGGTGCAGCTGTTCGGGCGCGAGGCGCACGAGTCGGCCCGCTTCGCGGCGCTCGACCGCGCGCACCTCGACGCGCACCTGCGTTCGGTGCGGGTCTATGCGCTCTACTTCCCGCTCATCGAGATCCTCACGAGCGTGGCGCTCGCGAGCCTCATCCTGGCGGCCGCGCCGCGGGTGGAGGCCGGCGGACTCACGGTGGGGACGCTCGCGGCGTTCATCCAGCTCGCCCGGCGGTTCTACCAGCCGCTGCAGGACCTCTCGGACAAGTACAACACGCTGCAGCAGGCCATGGCCAGCGCGGAGCGGATCTTCACGCTGCTCGACACCCCGGTGGCGGAGGGGACGGCCCCGGCGACGCTGCCCGAGCGGCGCGCCGCCGCCCATGGCGTCACGGTGACGTTCGAGGGCGTCTGGTTCGCGTACGGCGACGCGTCGCATGCGGAGCCCCGCTGGGTGCTGCGCGACGTCTCGTTCACCGTGCGCCCGGGCGAGACGCTCGCGCTGGTGGGCCACACGGGCGCGGGGAAGACGACGATCATCAACCTGCTCCTCCGGTTCCACGACCCGCAGCGGGGGCGCATCCTGATGGACGGCCGGGACATCCGGGGCATGCCCGTGCAGGAGCTGCGGCGCGTGGTGGGCTACGTGCAGCAGGACATCTTCCTCTTCGCCGGGGACGTCGCGACCAACATCCGGCTCGGCAATCCGCTCACCGACGACGAGGTGCGCGAGGCGGCCGAGCGCGTGGGCGCGCACCGGGTGATCGCCCGACTGCCGGACGGGTACCGGCACCGCCTGGGCGAGCGGGGGGCGAGCGTGAGCGTCGGCGAGCGCCAGCTCCTCTCGTTCGCCCGCGCCATCGCGGCCGACCCGGCGCTCCTCCTATTGGATGAGGCCACCAGTGCGGTGGACAGCGAGGTGGAGGCGGAGATCCAGGCCGGGCTGGCCACGCTGATGCGCGGCCGGACGACGATCGCCGTCGCCCACCGGCTGAGCACCATCACGGGCGCGACCGAGATCCTCGTGCTGCATCACGGCGAGGTCCGGGAGCGCGGGAATCACCGCGCCCTCATCGCCCGTAATGGACTGTACGCCAAGCTCTTCCGCCTGCAGGCCGGGGAGTGGGAAGCGACTGCCACAGTGGGTGCCTGACGCTTGCCGACCCCCCGGACCCTCCCGTAGTTTCCTCTCTTCATGCCCTACCTGAAGCTCCAGGACCGCCAATACCCCCTCGCGGCGGGCGAGACGACCGTTGGCGCCTTCGATGGCGCCTCGATTCGCCTGCCGAGCGGCGACCCGGCCATCCGGGCGGTGGTCGTGGCGGGGCCGGCCGGGGTCTCGATCCGTCGGGGGACGCCCGACGCCGCGATCCTGGTGAACGGCGTGCAGCTGGGGGTGGAGCCGAGCCCGCTCCTCCACGGCGACCGTGTGGAGATCGCGGGGCATGAGCTGCGCCTCGGCGACGACCAGAAGGGCGGCAGCACCCAGTTCGTGAGCGCCGCCGACATCGCGGCCCTCACGGCTGCGCGGGGGCCCGCCGCCGCGCCCAAGAAGCCGACCTCCGCCACCGGCGGCCGGCTCGTCTCCCTCGTCGACGGCCGCGAGTATCCGGTCCCCGAGAAGGGGATCTCCTTCGGCCGCGAGGTGGGGAACGACGTCGTCATCGCGAGCACCGAGATCTCGCGGAAGCACGCGTCGATCGCGCCGGCCGCTAGCGGCTACCTCCTCACCGACCACAGCACGAACGGCGTCTGGGTGAACGGCGCCCGCGTCTCCGGCGAGCAGTTGCTCGGCCGCGGCGACATCATCAAGATGGGCGCCGAGGAGTTCCGGTTCTACGCGGATGTGGCGAAGGTGGCGGCGCCCGCGCCCGAACCGGCGGCGGCCGCACCGGCACCG
>CAZPJF010000291.1:0-4922 GCA_964586095.1 uncultured Gemmatimonas sp.
AGGACGTAGCGGAGGTCGAGGGACATGGGGGGCCTCTGGAGTCCACTCATTGTCGTACCGCGGCGGGGGGGACGCCAGAGGGCGCGCGCCGCCGCGGTGTCAACGTGCGGTCAGGGTCGGCGGCGCCCGCGGCTGACGGGCCGGCGCGAGCTCTCGTCCACCGCGAGGAAGCGGAGCGAGTCGGGGTATGGCAGCGCGACCGGGCCGAAGGCGACGGGATAGGGGTCGCCGCTGCTCGTGCCGCCGAGCAGGACGGTGTCGGGCGGGGCGTCCCCGCGGAAGGCGAGGGCGGCGAGGGTGACGCGCTCGCGGAACGGCGGCCGCGCGGCGAGCACGGCGATCAGGTCGTGGCGGTCCTGCGGCCGCACCTCGCGGATGAGCCACCACCGCCAGTGGATGCGGATCCGCTGCTCGATGAAGACGTCGCGCACCTCGAAGGCGCCCTCGCGCCCGGGCACGATGGTGTCGCGCCAGGCGGGGTCGGCGCGCCAGGTGCCGAGGGTCACCGCCGCCGCGCGCGAGGTCGAGGGGAAGCGGCCGGTGTACGACTCGTCGAGGCCGGTGTAGAGGAGCCAGAGCGGCACGCTGAGCGCCACCGCGACCTGCGCGACGCGCAGGAGGCATCCGGCGGGGACGAAGCCGGCCACGCGCGGCGTGACGACCAGGGCACGCAGCGCGAGCGCGGCCGGGATGCCCGCGAGGACGAGGAGCGCGGAGAGCCGGTTCGCGCTGCGCCAATGGGCGCCGGCGAGGCCGAGCACCGCCAGGCAGGCGACGAGCGCCGCGAGGCTCCAGAGGGTCCCGTGCACGGGCCGCGTGCCGTCCCACGCGAGCCATGCGACCCGGGCGGGCGCCCCGCGCCGCGCACTCCAGAGCAGGAGCGCGAAGGGGAACGAGAAGAGGAAGAACGCGGGGTCGAGGTACTGGACCCAGATGAACCCCGGCAGGTCGTCCACCGCGGCCAGCGGACCCAGCCGTTCGAACGCGGCGCGGGCATTGGCGAGCGGCAGCAGCAGCCACCCCAGGGTGGCGAGCGCGACCGCGAGACCGGCGGGGAGGGACGCACGGCGCATCTCCCAGCTTGGTGCGGCGCGCCGCCCCGCGCAACGGGGCGGCGGGGTGCGCCTGCGCCCCCCTCCGCCGCGGGACCGCGTCCGGCGCGCGAGGCCGGCCGTGCGGTCGCGCCGCTACCCGTTGCGGAGCACCTCCGCCGGCTCCACGCGCGCCGCGCCGCGCGCGGGCAGCCACCCCGCCACCGCGCTCACCGCCGTGAGCACCACCACCGCGCCGAGGATCGTGGGGAGGTCGGTGGGCGCGAGCCCGAACAGGAGCGTCGAGACGAACCGCGAGAGCCACCAGCTCGCGAGCGCGCCGGCCGCGATCCCGCCCGCCACGAGGAGCCCGGTGCGGGAGAGCACGTTGCGCACCACGAGCGCGGGCGTGGCGCCGAGCGCGAGCCGGATCCCGAGCTCGCCGCGGCGGCGCACCACCGCGTAGGCCGTCACGCCGTAGAGCCCGATGGCCGCGAGCAGCAGCGCGAGCGTGCCGAAGAACCCCGAGAGCATGGCGATGAGCCGCTCCTGCGAGAGCGCCGCGTCGACGAACGCGTCGAGCGCGCGGTGGCTCACGCCGAGCTGCGGGTTCACGCGCGTGATCGCCTCGGTGAGCTGGCGCTGCAGCGCCAGCGGCTCGTCGCCGGCCACGCGCACCGTGAAGTAGCTGCTGGTCGCCGCCGTCGAGTCCTGCCCCAGCGACTGGTAGAGCGTGGGGCCGAACGGTTCGCGCGGATTGCGGTAGACCGCGTCCTTCACCACGCCGATGATCTCGATCGGCTCGCCCGGGCGCCCCGGGTAGCTCGCCGTGCGCACCACCTCGCCGAGGGGGTCGACGCCGTCGAAGTACTTCCGGACGAACGACTCGTTGACGAGCGCGACGCGCGGCGTCCCCACGCGGTCGCGCGCGTCGAACTCGCGCCCGCGGAGGATCGGCGTGCCGTACGTCGCGAAGAAGCCCGGGGTCACGTAGTTGAGGTCGACGATGCGCTCCTCCTCCGCGAGGCCGGGGGAGCGGGGGAACTCGAAGTCGCTGTTCCAGGTGCTGCCGCTCACGGGGGTGATCACGGAGCGGGCCACGTGCGTCACGCCGGGGACCGCGGCGAGCTCGCGCTGCACCGCCTCGTACATGGCGACGCGCGCCGCCGGGGCGAGCTGCGTGCGCTGCGCGTTCACCGTGAGCACCACCGCGCGCGAGGGCGTGAAGCCCAGGTCCACCTCGGCGAGCGCCACGAAGGTGCGCACGAAGAGCCCCGAGCCCACCACGAGCACGAGCGAGAGCGCGACCTGCGCGAGCACGAGCGCGCCCGCGACCGAGCGCTGCCGGCGCGAGCCCGAGCCGCGGCCCGCGTCCTTGAGCGCGTCCATCGGCGGCGTGCGCGCGGCGAGCACCGCCGGCCCCACCCCGAAGAGCAGCGTGGTGAGCCCCACGACCGCCGCGGTGAAGCCGAGCATCCGCCCGTCGAGCCCCACGTCGAGGATCACCTGCGAGGCGGGCCCCGAGATCTGCGCGATGATCAGCCGGCTCGCGACCACCGCGAGCACGAGGCCGAACGCCGCGCCGATGGCCGCGAGCACGAGGTTCTCCACCAGCAGCTCGCGCGCGATCCGCCACCGCGAGGCCCCGAGCGCGGTGCGGAGCGCGAACTCGTGGCGCCGCGCGGAGGCGCGCGCGAGCATCAGGTTCGCGATGTTGCCGCAGGCGATGAGCAGGGTGAGGCCGACGATGGCGGCGAGCGCGAGCAGGGGCCGCTCGTAGCGCACGCGGAGGCCCGAGACCCCGCCCGCGCCGGGGTCGAGGCGGAGGGGGTCGGCGAGGTAGTTGGGGATGTCCTGCGGCCGCCAGTTCTCCGGGATCGTGGCCTCGCGGATCTGCGGCTGCACCCCCGCGAGGACCGTCGTGCCGCCCTCCGGCGTCTGGTCGGGGCGGAGCCGGACGAAGATCGCCATCCACCAGGTGGAGCGGCGGTCGAGGGTGCTCTCGGTGCCGCGCATGATCGGCTCGGTCCCCAGCGGCACCCAGGCGTCGAACTGCCGCCCCACGTCGTGGCCGAGGAACGAGGCCGGCGCGACGCCGATGATCGTGTAGTTCACGCGCGAGAGCGTGAACGTGCGCCCCACCACGTCGCGGGCACCGCCGAAGCGCTGCTGCCAGAGGCGGTGGCTGATCACCGCGACCGGGCCGTCGGGGCCGCCGCCGCGCGCGTCGTCGGCCTCGGTGAAGAAGCGCCCCGCGACCGGCTGCACGCCCAGCACCTCGAAGTAGCGGCCGCTCACGAAGGCCCCGTCCACCGGGTCCACCTCGCCCCCCGCCGAGGCGTCGAAGCGCGCGCTCCCCGCCGCGAAGGCCCCGTCCCAGAGCTGCTGCCGCGACCGGAACTGCTCCCAGATGGGGTTGGTCCACGACCCCCGCTGTTCGCCCGAGCGCACGATGGTGAGCCGGTAGGCGTGCGCCACGGGCAGCGACTTCAGGAGCAGCGCGTCGACGATCGAGAAGATCGCCGTGTTGGCGCCGATGCCGAGCGCGAGCGAGAGGATGGCGACGGCGGAGACGAGGGGCGTCGCGCGCAGGGCGCGGAGGGCGGTGCGGAGGGCGAGCATCGCGGGCTCGGGGCGGAGGGTGGTGGCCGCGGCCGTCGCGCGTGCCGGCGACCTGGCGGTTGGACACCCGTCCCCCGCGGACCGTTGGTCGCCGGTCCGGTGCGCGGGCTAGATTCCGCGCATGCCGGCCCCCGCCGCGACGGCCCTGCCGACCGACCTGCTCGACGAGGACGCCCAGCGCGCCGCGCGCGTGGTGGCGCGCGCGCTCCAGGCCCGCGTGGCCGAGGCCCGCCCGCGGCTCGACGACCCCGCCGATGCGTCGGCGCTGCACGACTTCCGCGTGGCGGTGCGCCGGCTGCGCAGCTGGCTCGACGTGGACGCCGTGCTCCCCGGCGCGCTGGTGCCGCGCCGCGGGCACCGGTGGCTGCGGCGGCTCGCCCAGGCCACCAACGCGAGCCGCGACGACGAGGTCTTCGCCGAGTGGCTCGCGTCGGTGCGGCCCACGCTCGCCACGCGCCACCGGGGGGCGGCCGACTGGATGCTCGCCCGGATCGCGCGCGCGCGCCGCACCGACGAGCGCGCGCTGCATGCGGAGGTCGACCGCGACCTCGCGCGCGTGATGGCGCTGCTCGACGACCGGCTGCGGCGCTTCAAGGTGCCGATCGACGTGGAGCGCGGCGCGCTGCGCGAGAGCTTCGCGGCGGCGCTCGCCACGCTCGTGCGCTCCGGCGCGGCGCGGCTGCAGCGCCGGCTGGCCGCCATCCGCGGGCCCGACGACCAGGAGGGGATCCATCGCGCGCGCATCGCGGGGAAGCGCCTCCGCTACCAGCTCGAGCCGGTGGCGACCGCGGTGCCCGGCGTCGACCTCTGCCTCGTGCGGCTCAAGGTGCTGCAGGACCTCCTCGGCGACCACCACGACGGGCAGGTGTGGGGCGGGCTGGTCGCCGCGGCCGCGGCGCGCGCGCCGCGCGTCGCCATCCGGCAGGGGCTCCGCAGCATCGTCGCGCGCATCGAGCAGCGGGGCGCCGAGCGGTTCGAGACGCTCACCGCCGAATGGCTCGGCGGCTCGGCGCCGCTGTTCCATGCGCTGGGCGAGGTGGCCGAGTGGCTCGCGGTGCGCGGGGCACAGGGGCTCGAGGTGGAACGGAAGTACCTGCTGCACCGGCTGCCGCCCGAACGCCCCGGCGCGCGCGTGCAGAAGCTGGAGCAGGGCTACCTCCCGGGGACCAAGCTCATCGAGCGCGTGCGGCGCGTGCGCGAGGGATGGCGCGTGCAGCACTACCGCACCGTGAAGGGCGGGACGGGGCTCGCCCGGATCGAGGTGGAGGA
>CAZPJF010000292.1:0-4921 GCA_964586095.1 uncultured Gemmatimonas sp.
GGCGGGCGGGGTTCCGGGGGCACAGGAGCGGTCCGGGTGCTGCGGTCGGGGTGCCGCGGTCGGGGTGCCGCGGTCGGGGTGCCGCCGGCGCCCGGCGCACCGAACGTACTGTCGCTCGGCCGCTCGGGATAGATTCCCCGCCCATGCTCGCGCCCCGTCCCGCCGCCGCGCTCGGCGCCCTCGTGCTGCTGCTCGCGGGCACGCCCGGCGCCGCCCGCGCCCAGGCGTCCGCGCCCTGGCCGCGTATCCGCTCCACGGAGCGCAATGTCCGCCTCGACGGCCGCTTCGACGAGCCCGACTGGGCGCTCGCCGATTCCATCTGGGAGTTCCGCACCAAGGAGCCCACGGAGGGCGGCACGCCGAGCGAGCGCACCGTCGTCCGCCTGCTCGCGACGCCGGCGGGGTTGGTGGTCGGCTGGTGGAACTTCGACCGCGACGTGGCGAACCGCCGGCGCTCGCAGCTGCGTCGCGATGCCGAGCTCCGCTCCGACGACTACGTGAGCCTCATGGTCGACGGCCTGCGCGACCGGCGGAGCGCGTTCTACTTCCGCACCAACTCCAACGGCGCGCTCTGGGACGGCGAGCACATCAACGCGGAGAGCGGGAACGAGGAGTGGGACGGCGTCTGGGATGCGCGCACGGCGGTGCACGCGTGGGGCTGGGGCGCGGAGATGCTCATCCCGTGGGCGACGCTGCGGTATCCGAAGGACGTGCAGGCGATGGGGATGAACTTCCGCCGCTTCCTGCCGCGCACCAACGAGGAGATCCTCTGGCGCGCGTGGCGGCGGGGGCAGGGGTACCGCTTCCTCGAGGAGGAAGGGACGGTGGAGGGATTCCCCGCGCTGCCGCCGCGGGCCCGTGCGGAACTCCGACCGTTCGTGCTCGCCGAGGGCACGCTCCGCGAGCGCAGCTTTGACGCGTCGGGGGTGGAGACGCCGGGCGCTCCGGCGGCGCAGCGCCTCGCCGCGGGCCTCGACGTGAAGGTGCCGGTCACCAACACGCTCACGGCCGACCTCACCGTCCTCCCCGACTTCGCGCAGGCCGAGGTGGACCGCCAGGTGGTGAACCTCACCCGGTTCCCGCTCTTCTTCCCGGAGCAGCGCCCGTTCTTCACCGAGGGCGCGGCCATCTTCGCCTTCGGCCGCCCGCAGCAGACGCAGCTCTTCTACTCACGCCGCATCGGCCTCGGTGCCGGCGGCACGCCGGTCGACCTCCCGTTCGGCGCGCGCATGCAGGGCCGCGTGGGGCGCGACCAGATCGGCCTGCTGGCCGTGCGCACCGGCTCGGGCGAGGACGCCACCGACCTCGTGGCCCGCGTCCGGCATGATGTCCTCGGCCGCGGCTACGTCGGGGCGATGGCGACCTGGTCCGACCGCGCCGTGCGTCCGGGCTCGGCCGCGGGGGGCGTCGACTTCGAGCTCCCCTTCATCCTGCGCGGACGCGAGAACCTGATCGTGCTCGGCAATGCCGCCTGGAGCCGCGACAGCGTGGGCGGCGCGAGCGGCGCGCACTACCGCCTGGTGGTCGACTATCCCAACGACCACGCCGACCTCGTGGCCCGCTTCGACCGCGTGGAGGCGGGCTTCGACCCGGCGCTCGGGTTCGTGTCGCAGCGCGGCATCCACCGGCTCGCGGGGCAGATGGCGATCACGCCGCGGCCGCGCCGCGCGTCGGTCATCCGCCGCTGGGAGTTCAATCTCCTGAGCTACAACGTGGTCTGGACGCTCGACGGGCGGCTCGACAACGCCACCTTCGCCGTCCGGCCGTTCGGCGTGCAGCTGCAGTCCGGCGACCGCGTGGAGCTCAACGTGCAGCGGGGCGTCGACGCGCCCACCGCGGACTTCGAGATCGCGGCCGGCACGACGATCGTCGCGGGCGAGTATGACTGGGACCGCGTGGAGGTGCGCTACCAGGGCTCGAACGTCCGCACCTGGCGGCTCAACGCGGCGGCGAGCACCGGCGGATTCTACGACGGGCGCGCGACCGAGCTCTCGCTCTCGGGACAGCTGCGGCTCCAGCCGCACGTGGAGCTCACGCTCGAGGCGCTCCGCCAGGCGGTGGACCTCTCGGCGGGGGCCTTCACCGCCAACACCCTGCGCTTCCGGGGGGACTACGCCTTCTCGCCGCGGCTCACGGCGACGGCGTTCCTCCAGTACGACGACCAGTCCGACCGCGCCGCCGTGAACGCGCGGGTCCGCTGGACGACGTCGCCGGGGAGCGACCTCTATGTGGTGTGGAACAACACCTGGCCGACCGGCCTGCCGCAGGGCGTGCCCTGGGAGCGCCCGCTGCGGGGGGCGCTCGTCGCCAAGTACGTCCGCTTCACCCGCTGGTGAGCGGCCGGCCGTCGATGGTGTCGCGCACGGCGCGCGCCAGCTGCTGCGCGGTGAACGGCTTGGCCAAGTAGCGCATCGAGCTCGCGAGGAGCCCGCGCGACGTCACCACGTCGGCGGGATAGGCGGAGACGAACAGGCAGGGCAGGCCCGCCACCGCCGCCGTGAGGCGCTCGGCGAGCGCCACGCCGTTCATCTCGGGCATCACCACGTCGAGCACCGCGATGGCGGGGCGCAGGCCGCGCTCGGTCACCAGCTGCAGCGCCTCTGACGGGAGCGCGGCGGCATGCACCCGGTACCCGACGCGCTCGAGGATGCGCCGCGTGAGCTCGCGCACCGACGCCTCGTCCTCGACGAGGAGGATCTCCTCCGTCCCGCGCGGGAGGTCGCCCAGCGTGCCCGGCTCGGAGCGCGCCGCGGCCTGCGCGGCGCGCGGGAGGAAGACGCGCACCGTGGTGCCCACGCCCACGCGGCTCTCGATGGTCACGAAGCCGCCGTTCTGCTTGGCGACGCCGTACACCGTCGCGAGCCCCAGCCCGGTGCCGTGTCCCTCGGCCTTCGTGGTGAAGAACGGCTCGAACGCGTGCGCGATCGTCTCCGCGTCCATGCCGCCGCCGGTGTCGGTCACCGAGACCACCACATGCTCGCCCGGCTCCGCCTCCGGATGCACCGCGCGGTCCGCCGGCGTGACCCTCGTGTTCTCGGCCGCGATGGTGATCGTGCCCACGCCGCCGATCGCGTCGCGCGCGTTCACCGCGAGGTTCGCGAGGACCTGGTCGAGCTGCGACGGGTCGAGCACCACGGGCCAGAGTTCGGGGCCCGGGCGCCAGCTGAGCGTGATGTCCTCGCCGATCAGGCGGCGGAGCATCTTGAGCGAGCCGGCGATCGCATCCTCGAGCGCGAGCACCCTGGGGGCGATCGGCTGCCGGCGCGCGAAGGCGAGGAGCTGGCGCGTGAGGTCGCTCGAGCGGCGCGCCGCCTCCCGCACCTGCAGGAGGTCCTCCCGCTCCACCCGATCGGCCGGCAGCGTGCCGAGCGCGAGCTCCGCGTGGCCGAGGATGACGCTCAGCATGTTGTTGAAGTCGTGGGCCACGCCGCCGGCGAGGCGGCCGATCGACTCCATCTTCTGCGCCTGCGCGAGCTGGTCCTGCAGCGCCGCGCGTGCCGCCGCCGCGTCGCGGGCGTCCAGCGCGAAGGTGATCGCCGAGCCGATCTCGGCCAGCAGCTCCCGCTCCTGCTCGGTGAAGAAGCCGGGCTGCGTCGAGTAGAGGTTGAGGTTCCCGGCGACCCGGCCGGCGCGGCGGAACGGGGCGCCGGCGGAGGAGCGGTAGCCGCGCTCGAGCGCCGCCGCGCGCCAGGGGGCCATGTTGGCGTCGACCGCGATGTCCTCGGTGGTGACGATCGTGCCGTCCCGGAGCGAGCGGCCGGTGGGGCCGAGGCCGCTCGTCGAGTCGACGTTCGTCGAGAACTTGAGGGAGAGGTAGCCGGCCTCGTGGCCCGCATGCGCGACGGCGCGGACCGAGCGACCGTCGGGTTCGGCGAGCCCGATCCATGCGAACCGCATCCCGCCCGCCTCGACCGCCACCTGGCAGATGGCCTCGAACAGCTGCGGCTCGCTCGTGGCGCGCACGATCGCCTGGTTCACGCCGCTCAGCACCGCGTAGAGCCGCGCGAGCGCCGCGATGTGGCGCTCGTGCCGCTCGCGCTCCGACGCGTCCTGGAACGAGGCCATCATGCCGAAGGGGTGCCCGCGCTGGTCGACGATCATCGACGCCACGACGTCCACCGGTGCGGTCGTGCCGTCGGCGCGCGTGGCGCGCATCATCCCCGACCAGGTCCCGCGCTGCTGCATGGTGCGGACGACCTCCATGGCGTCGTCCGGCGAGACCCAGAACGCGGTCGCCTGCCGCCCGATCACGTCGGTCTCGCGCGGATACCCCCTCATCGCGAGGAACGCGGGATTCACGAAGGTGAGGGTGCCCGCGAGGTCCGAGATCGCGATGCCGCTCACCGCCGATGCGAGGGCCTGGGACTGCACCTGCATCCGCGCGTGGATCTGCTGCCGCTCGGTGACGTCGCGGGCGACGGCGAGCAGGCGACCGTCCGCGAGGCGACGCCCGCTGATCTCCACCGGGATGCGCGTCCCGTCCGCCCGGCGGACCGTCCGCTCCGCGACGACGATCTTCCCGACCTCCTCCTCCAGCACGCGGAGCGGCCGTTCGCGCAACTCGATCGGGTCGAGCACCTCGTCGATCCGCATGCCCACGAGGCGCTCGAGCGGGACGCCGGCCATCTCGGCGCCCCGGCGGTTCGCGAACGTGACGCGCATCGCGGGGCTCACCACGAACAGCGCGTCGCCCACCTCGTTCACGAGGGTCTCCAGCAGCCCGGGGTCGAGGGCGCCGGCGCCGGCGCGGGGTGCGGAGGGCGTGGACATGGCGGTATTCTACCCCGGGAAGGTGGCGGGGCCAGCAGGTGGACACACTTCGGACGTCAGGGATGCGCGCACTCGACCTCATCCACGGCGGGCTCGGCGGCTTCGCGATCACGGCGGGGGCGGCCGTCATCGTGCTCCTGTTCCTCGCGGG
>CAZPJF010000293.1:0-4895 GCA_964586095.1 uncultured Gemmatimonas sp.
TGGTGCTCCTCATCATCTTCATGGTGGTGACGCCGGCGATCGCGACGGGCTTCACCGCGGAGCCGCCCTCGGGCATCAACCTGAAGGCGCACCCGGAGGCCGATGAGGACCAGATCCTCGGCATCGACAAGTTCGGGAACTACTTCCTGAACAAGCAGCCGATCAAGGCCGAGGACCTGCCGATCGCCCTCAAGAACATCTACGCGGCCCGCACCGTCGACCAGATCCTGTACGTCAAGGCCGACAAGGGCCTCGAGTACGGACGCATCCTCGACGCGATGGACATCGCCTCGAAGAACGGCGTCCGCGTCGTGGCCGCCATCACCGACCAGCAGCCGGGGACCGAGTCCACGGTGGCCGGTGACGAGATCAAGCAGCCCACCAAGGCCCCGTAAGGAGACAGAACCATGGGAATGAGCGTTGGTGGCGGCGGCAGCAACCTGAACAACGAGCCGAACGTCGTGCCGATGATCGACATCATGCTCGTGCTGCTGATCATCTTCATGATCATGCAGCCGATGATGCGCAAGGCGATCGACCTGCAGCTCCCGGATCCCCAGCCGAACGTCGTCACGGCCAACACGGCGTCCGACCAGATCGTCATGGAGGTCCTGCCGGACGGCAACTTCGCCGTGAACAAGGAGCCGGTGACGAAGGAGAACCTCCCGACGCGGCTCAAGGAGATCTACGACCCGCGCCCGGACAAGATCATCTTCATCAAGGGCGACCCGACGGTGAAGTACCAGGACGTGATCTACTCGATGGACGTGGCCCGCGGCGCCGGGGTCAAGGTCATCGGCGTCCCGCCGAAGGACACGAAGTAGCCGCAGCACCCGCGAGACGGCGCGCACGGCTGGCGAGCCCAGCCCCGCATCCCACCTCGCCTCCCGCAGTCGCAGGACCGGCGGACGAACCTTTCGGGGGTCGTCCGCCGTATCATTCTGGGGAGGAAGGCAGAAGGCAGGAGGCAGAAGGCAGGAGGCAGAAGGCAGGAGGCAGAAGGCAGAAGGCAGCCCCCCGCATCCCGCATAGCGATGCATCGAGCCGCGCGATGTCGCCGTGCCCCGCATTCGGCCCCTAGCCCGCACCCCGCACCGCCCGTACGCCCCGTATCCCGCCCCGCATCCCGTGTCCGCATCGCAGTCCCTTCCGTCAGGCAAGCCGCGACGCCCTCTCCGCCCCCTCCACGGGATCCCGGAGCGCGAGCAGCGCGGCCGTGAGGGCCTGCTCGTCTCCGCGCTGCTGCACGCCGCGATCCTGCTCTTCCTCTTTCTGCCTCCCCTCATCGCCACGCAGCTCGACCTGCCGCTGACGGAGGGCGGTGGCGGCCCCGGCCCGGCCGGCGGCGGGGGAGGCGGCACCGGCGGGACGGGAGGCGAGTCCACCCCCGAACGCCTCCGGTACCTCCAGGTGGCCGCGCCCATCCCCGCGCCCGCGCCGAGCGTCACCCCGCCGGTCGTCCCGCCGCCCAAGCCGCCGGAACCGGAGCAGAAGCCCGAGCCGGTCCCGACCCCGACGCCCTCCGCGCCCGAGCCCCAGCCCGCGACCAGTGGCCCGACCATCCCAACCGCCGGTGCGGGCGGTGGCTCGGGCCACGATGGCTCCGGGGGCAATGGTCCGGGCTCGGGTGGCGGCGTCGGGTCCGGCGTGGGCACCGGCCGCGGCTCAGGCACGGGGCCGGGAACGGGCGGCGGCCCGGGCGAGATCTATCCGGCAACGGTGACCAACCTCGCACTGCTGCCGATCCCGGTGCCCAACCGCGTCCGGCCGTACAAGATGGTCGCGTGGTTCGACGTCGACGAGAAGGGGAACGCCAAGCTCATCGCGTTCAACCCCTCCAAGGACAACGGATACAACCGCAAGATCCGCGAGATGCTCGCCGAGGTGCGCTTCCGCCCCGCGGTGCGGCCCGACGGCACGCCGGTGCGCGACACCGTCTCGATCACGGCTGAGGCGCCGCGCTGAGGCGCCGCGCTGAGGCGCCGCGCCGACTGGTCGACGCCCGACAGCACGGATACCTTCTGCGGATGAAATCCCTCTGGGCTCGCAAGCCGATCGCGGACGCCACCGAAGGCGGCCTCCAGCGCACCCTCGGCACCAAGGACCTCGTCGCGCTCTCCATCGGCGCCGTGATCGGCGCCGGCATCTTCTCCACCCTCGGGACGGCCGCGGCCGGCTCGGTCGGCCCCAACGGGGAGATCCTGCGCTACGGCGCCGGGCCGGCCCTCGTCCTCTCGTTCGTCCTGCTGGGCGCGGTCTGCGCGCTCGCGGCGCTCTGCTACGCCGAGCTCGCCGCGATGATCCCGCAGGCGGGCTCGGCCTACGCGTACAGCTACGCGTCCTTCGGCGAGCTCGTGGCGTGGATCATCGGCTGGGACCTCATCCTCGAGTACGCGGTGGGCAACGTCGCGGTCGCGATCTCGTGGAGCGGGTACTTCACGTCGCTCCTGTCGCCCTTCGTCGAGCTGCCGGGCTGGCTGACGCACGGCTACTGGCAGGTGAAGGCGAGCTCGAGCCCCGAGATGGTCGCCCTGCTCGAGTCCGCGCCGCGCCTCGCCGGCATCCCGATTCTGGTGAACATCCCGGCCTTCGTGATCGTCATGCTGGTCACCTGGCTCCTCGTGGTGGGCGTGCGCGAGAGCGCGCGGGCCAACGCGATCATGGTCGCCATCAAGCTCGCGGTGCTGGCGCTCTTCGTGATCGTGGGCGCGATGCACATCGACCCGGCCAACTACACGCCCTTCGCGCCGAACGGCTTCACCGGGATCCACCAGGGCGCGGCGATCGTCTTCTTCGCCTACATCGGCTTCGATGCCATCTCCACCGCCGCCGAGGAGGTGAAGGACCCGCAGCGCACCATGCCTCGCGGGCTCCTGCTCGGCCTCGGCATCTGCACGCTCATCTACGTGATCGTCGGCGCGGTGGCGACGGGGCTCGTGCCCTACCAGCAGCTCGCCTCGAGCGACCCGCTGGCCCACGCGTTCGACGTGGCGGGGCTCCAGCGCTTCGAGTGGATCATCGCGGCGGGGGCCGTGGTCTCGATGTCGGCGGTGCTGCTCGTGTTCCAGTACGGCCAGCCGCGGATCTTCTACGCCATGGCGCGCGACGGCCTCCTGCCGGCGGCGGCGGCGAAGGTGCACCCGAAGTACCGCACGCCGCACGTCACCACCATCCTCACCGGCGTGCTCGTCGCGATCGCGGCGGCGGTGGCCGACGACGTGGCGACGTACGACCTCACGAACATCGGGACCCTGTTCGCGTTCGTGCTGGTCTGCCTTGGCGTGCTCGTGCTGCGCGTGACGCAGCCGGACCGCCCGCGGCCGTTCAAGGTGCCGTTCGTCTGGTTCGTCGGGCTTGGCGGCGCGTCCGCCTGCTTCTTCGTGATGCGCGGGCTGCCGCCGAACGCGTGGAAGGGCTTCGGGATCTGGCTCGCGATCGGGCTGGTGCTCTACGCCCTGTACGGCTGGCGGAACTCGCGGCTCCGCCAGGGGCTGCCGCCGCGGGAGTTCACCGCGGTCGACTGAGTCGCGGACGCCCTCCTCGAGCGACGCGGGGCGCGGCCTCCCGCCCCGCCCCGCGGCCCACCCCACCCCCCCCGTACGCCCGGCGCCTCCCCCGGCGGCTACACCGCCGCCAACGCCCGGCGCCCGAGCTTCACCGCGCCGCGCGCCGCCAGCACCTCGTCGCCATGGAGGTGCGAGCCCGGCACCGCGCTCTTGAGGCGGTGCTCGACGAGCCGGCGGAGGAACGTGCCGCGCTGCATCATCCCGCCGGCGAGGGCCACCGGCACCGCGGCCCGCTCGTCGACGAAGAGCTGGCGCGCGAGCGTGCGCACGTGCAGCACGAGCTCCTCCGCGGCGAGGGTGCAGATCGAGTTCGCGCGCAGGTCGCGCTCGGCGGCGAGCGTCATCACCGGCATCGCGAGCGCCGCGAGGTCCCGGGGCGTGGCGGCGGCGGCCCAGCCCACCAGGTCGTCCACCTCATCGAGCTGCAGGGCGGTGAGCACCGCACCCACGAGGCGCGTGTCGGGCTCGCGGCCGTCGTGCGACGCCGTCATCACGCTCAGCGCCCGCCGACCGATCCACGCGCCGCTGCCCTCGTCGCCGCAGTTCGGGCCCCAGCCGCCGCAGCGGAGGAACGTCCCCGTCGGGCCACGCCCGAACGCGACCGACCCGGTCCCCGAGATGAGGAGGATCCCCGGCCCCTCGCCGAACGCGTCCTCCATGGCGATCTCGGCGTCGGTGGTCACGACCACGTCGTCGGCGATCCCCTCGCCCTCGAGCGCGCGGAGCAGCGCCTTCCGCTCCTTCTCGCGCCCCGCGCCGGCCACGCCGACCACGAGGGCGCGCGGGCGCTCGGCGCGCTCCGCCAGCGCGAGCGCATCGCGCACGAGGGCGCCGATGACCTCCGCCGAATGCAGCGCCTCGCCCGGCCGGATCGCGCTCGCGGCCCCGGTCAGGCTCGCGAGCTCCTTGCCGCGGCCGTCCGCGACCTGCACGAGGGTCTTGCTGCCACCACCATCCACACCGACGACGAGATGCGACATCGAGGTTCCGTTCGGGATCAGCGTTGCGGTGCCGCCGGGGCGGCATGCGTGAACGAGGACAAGATACCCGTGGCCAGCGTGATGGTGGTACCGATCAGCACGAACCAGGGCCAGGCGATGCCGGTGAAGGGCGCCAGCGGGCCGGCCAGCGCCGGCACGGCGGCCGAGATGCGCCCGGCGAACACCACCACGCTCATGAGGCCGATCCCGACCGACATCGCCAGGATGGCGTCGCGCTGCACCGCGCGCGGCCAGAGCAACGCCAGGAAGAAGCCGCCGAGCAGGCCGCCATAGGTGAACGAGGCGATCGAGAGCGCGATCACCACCACCGGCGTCCCCTCGGCGCGGT
>CAZPJF010000294.1:0-4877 GCA_964586095.1 uncultured Gemmatimonas sp.
CGAGGGCCGCAAGCGCATGCGCCAGGCCGACGAGGGGATCGCCGAGATGGCCAAGCACGTCGACACCATGATCGTCGTGCCCAACGAGCGCCTCCTCGCCGTGGTCGGGAAGGGCATCCCCTTCCAGGACGCCCTCAAGAAGGCCGACGAGGTCCTCCTCCAGGCCACCGGCGGCATCTCGAGCATCATCACCAAGGCCGGCGTGGTGAACGTCGACTTCGCCGACGTGCGCACGGTCATGAAGGACGGCGGCTCGGCGATCATGGGCACCGGCGTCGGGCGCGGCGACAACCGCGCCGTCGATGCCGCCAAGATGGCGATCGAGAGCCCGCTGCTCGACAGCGTCTCCATCGCCGGCGCGCGCGGCGTGCTCATCAACATCACCGGCGGCAACGAGATGACCCTCGGCGACATCAACACCATCGCCGAGATCGTGAAGGAGTCGGTGGGCGAGGAGAGCGAGATCATCTTCGGCGCGGTGAACGAGCCGGCCATGCAGGGCGAGGTCCGCGTGACGGTCATCGCCACCGGGTTCGAGCGCGGCAAGCAGCAGGGAGGCACGCTCGGCCACCGCGCGCCGGCCACGCCGATCATCCCGCTCGACCAGGCGCGCCAGCGTCCGTCCGCCGGCTACACGCCGTCGGGCGGCACCGCCGGCGGCGGGACCGTCGGCGGGGCGGGCAACGCCGTGCCGCGCCCGCGCCCCGCGCAGCGCCCCGTGGAGGACCTGAGCGACATGGAGATCCCGACGTTCATCCGGAGACAGATGGATTGATGGGCTTCCGGGCAGTCGGCGCCGATACTGTGCTCTCATGAGCACGCGCGTCACGCAACTCCTCACCGGCGCGGTGGTCGCGGGACTCGCGATCGCCGCGTTGCGCCTGCCCGCCCCGCGGCCCGGCCGCCCGGGGGAGCTGCTCGACGCCGAGGGGCCGCGCCGCTGGTTCCAGCAGGACACGCTGGGGGGCGGCGAGACGCTCACGCACCTCCTCACGCGCCGCGGCTTCTCGTCCGCGGACGCCGCGAACATCATCGCCGCCTCGCCGCTCGACCCGCGCCGCATCCCGGCCGGCCTCGCCATCGAGGTGAGCGGCGACACGACCTCCACGGCACCGCAGGAAGTGCGCTTCTTCGTCGGCGCCGACCGCATCGTCAAGGTCATGCGCGGCGACTCGGCCGGCGGCTGGGTCGCGAGCGACGAGCGGCTCCCGTGGACCACCGACACGGTGATCGTGCGCGGGACGGTGAACAGCTCGCTCTACGAGGCGGTCGAGGCCGGCGCCGCCGAGCTGCTGCCCGCGAGGGCGCGGCAGGAGCTCGCCTGGAACATCGCCGACATCTACGAATACCGGATCGACATGTCGCGCGAGCTGCAGCAGGGCGACCAGGTGCGCGTGGTGTTCGAGCGCCAGTCGCTCCCCACCGGGGTCGTGCGGATCGGCACGGTGCTCGCCGCGGGGCTCCAGCGCGCCGGCACCGAGGTGCAGGCGATCCGCGTGGAGGTCGACAACGGCCGCAGCAAGTACTACGACGAGAAGGGGCGCTCGCTCGCCGCGAGCTTCCTCCGGTCGCCGGTGCAGTTCCGCCGCATCTCGAGCAACTTCGGCCGCCGCAAGCACCCGGTGCTGGGCACCTGGCGGCAGCACCAGGGGATGGACTACGCCGCCAACAGCGGCACGCCGGTGCGCACCATCGGCGACGGCGTGGTGGTCTTCGTGGGGCGCAAGGGCGGCTATGGCAACACGGTCGAGATCCGCCACCCCAACGGTTACGTGACGCGCTACGGCCACCTGCGCGGCTACGCCGAGGGGATCCGGAACGGAGCGCGGGTGAGCATCGAGCAGACCATCGGCTACGTGGGGATGACGGGCCTCGCCACGGGGCCGCACCTGCACTTCGAGGTGCTGGTGAACGGGGTGCAGCGCGACCCGCGGCGCGTGCTCCAGGCGACGGCGGGGCCGCCGCTCACGGGGGAGGACCTGAAGCTGTTCGAGCGGATTCGGGGGGCGGCGGTGTTCGCCTTGGATCAGCCCGCCGGGGTGGTTCGCAGGCCGGAGTGAGGAGCGAGGATCGAGGGGAAGGAGCGAGGATCGAGGGGAAGGAGCGAGGGGTGAGGGAACGAAGGAGGAGTGGGAGGGGGGTCTTCGGCGACGCGGGGCTGGGCTCCGGGTCGCCTTTTCGTTCCAGTCGCCCAGACTTCGGTCCTCTCCCTTCGTGCTCTCGCGTCCTGAGCCCTCGCCGCTCGCTCTTCAGCCTCGCTCTTCGCTCCTCGCGGTCTCGATCTCAACCTCCGCCACCCTCCCTGCGTAGCTTTGTGAGCACATGATCACCTGGCTTCTTGCCCTCGCCGCGGGGTTCGGCCTCGCGGCGCTCTCGTATCGTCGACCCCCGACCCTCGCGCGCGGCGTGTTCGCGCTGCGGGCCGTGGCCGGGGTCGCCGCCGCCGCCATGCTCCTCGCGGCGCCGCTCGCGCCGTCGCGGCCGGTGGCGCCCTGGGTCGGCGTGGACGCGAGCGCGAGCTGGATGCTCGCGGGGGGCGCCGGGCCGGCCGGAGCCGCTGCCCGCGGCTGGGCGCGCGCCCGCGCCCTCGTGGACTCGCTCCGCGCCGCCGGCGCCGACTCCGTGATCCTGTTCGGCGACTCGGTCCGTGCCGATTCGCTGCCGTCCGTCCCCGGCGACCGCGCCTCGCGCGTTGGCCCGCTGGTGGAGGCGGCGACGGCGGTCGGGCGGCCGCTCGTGATCGTCACCGACGGGCGTCTCGATGACCCCGAGCGCGTCGCGCGCCTGCCGCGCGGCTCGGCGGTGCTCGTCGTCGGCGACTCCGCCGACGCCGACCTCTCGATCGCCGTGCTCGACGCGCCGAGCGGCGCGCTGGGCGGCGACACCATTCCATTGCTCGTCGTGGCGAAAGCCGGCGCTGGGGGCTCCGCGGCCGCGACGGTCGAGCTCCGCCTCGATGATCGGGTCATCGCGACCGAGCCCCTCCCCGCGCTCGAGGCGTTCGAGGAGCGCGAGGTGCGCGCCTCCGTCCCGATCCCGGCGCAGGACGGCACACGGCGGCTCTCGGCGCGGCTGGCCGGTGCGCGCCCCGGCGCGGTGTCCGGCGCCGAGCCGACTGCGCCGACCGCGGGCGGGTCGCGCGCGGATGCAGTCGCCGAGAACGACACCGCGTCCGCTCCGCTGGTCGTCTCCGGCGCCGCGGCCGCGACGTTCATCTCCACCGCGCCCGACCAGGACGCGCGCTTCGCGCTCGCGGTGCTCCGCGGGACGCGGCGCGGACCGGTGCAGGGCTTCTGGCGCGTGGCGCCCGGCGAGTGGCGCACCGACGGGGCGCTGCGCCCGGTGACCGAGGCGGCGGTGCGCGCCGCGGCCGCCGCGACCCCGCTCCTCGTGCTCCACGGCGACACCGCGGTCTTCGGCGCGCCGCGCGCGGTCGCGCGGCAGGCGCTGGTGCTCATCGCGCCCCCCGCCGCCGGCGACGACTACTACCCGGCCGGCACCGGCGACTCCCCGCTCGCGGCCGTGCTCGCCGGCGTCCCGTGGGACTCGCTCCCGCCGCTCGACGTCGCCCCCATGGCCGCGCGCGGCTACCCCGCGGTGATCGCGCGCCGCGCCCGCCGGTTCGAGGAGCGCACGGTCTTCCATCTCGTCGATGCCGTGCCGCGCACCGTCGTGGTGCCCGCCTCGGGGCTCTGGCGCTGGCGCCTCCGCGGCGGCCGCGCCTCGGACGCGTTCGATGCGGTGTGGGGGAGTGTCTTCGATTGGGTGGGCGACGAAACGGTGGCGGCCGCCGGCGCAGCCGCCGCGGGCGCGGGCGCGGGTGCGGGTGCGCAGGGCGCGCCGACGCCGCGACAGGTCGCCCCCTCGCGCACGGCGCTCCGCGCCGAGTGGGTGCCGCGCCGTCCCACGGTCTCGAGCGGCGCGGTCGGCGACGGCGTCCCCCTGGACCGCGCCCCGCGCGCCCTCGCCGCCTGGTGGCTCGCCGCGATCGCCATCACCGCGCTCTGCGCGGAATGGCTGCTGCGCCGGAAGATCGGACTGCGCTGACGGCCCTCAGCGCGCCGCGGGGCCAGGGGCGCGACCTCGCCCCCGTCGCCGCGTCAGCGCCCGGTGGTATCCGGCTTCACGACCACCGGGAATCGGACGGTCAGCGGCCGCCCGGGCGGGCGCAGCGAGATCTCGATCTCCGCCCGCCCCGGCAACGCCGCGTACACGGTGTCGGCGCGGTTCATCAGCACGCCGAAGCCGGCGAGGCGGAAGTTCAGGTGCCAGAGCCGGCCGAGCGGCGCCCCGGTGGAGTCGAGCGCGATCACCCGCACCTCGCGCATGAGGAACGCGCGGCCCTCGTTGATGGTGATCGAGTCGGGCTCGGCGCGCATCCCCGCCACCAGGTCGGCGATGCCGGCGAGCGTGATCGAGTCGATGTTGATGTCGCCGCCACCCGTGCGCGCGCGCTCGTTGGCCGCGGCCTCCTCGAACTCCCGGAGTCGCTCATCGGCGGCGGATGACCCCGCGCCGGCCATGACCTTGAGCGCCTCCGCCGCCGTCGAGTCGGCGCGCCAGCTGAAGCTCGAGCGGTAGCCGAACCCCTCGGTGGGGACCTTGGCCTGCACGCGGAGGATCACCGCCGAGCGCCCGGGACGGATCTTGATGTTGAGCCGCGTGGGGCCGCAGATCTGCCGCACGTTCTCGCAGTCGCGAAGCGAGGCGCTGTAGACCGTGATCGGCACGGTCGACTTGTTGTCGACCCAGATCTGGTGCCCCGGCACCGAACCGGCGAGCTCGGTCGTGCGGGTGGTGATGGTCTCGTTGTTGGCCGCGACGTAGCGGTCAGCGTTGCGGCCGGCGTTGCGCTGCGCGGCGGCCGGAGCGGCCAC
>CAZPJF010000295.1:0-4746 GCA_964586095.1 uncultured Gemmatimonas sp.
GCGATCCTCACTGCGTGAGCCCCCGCAGCCAGCCCTGGAACTGGTCGAGGTCGTCGTCCTCGTCCGCGTCGTCGGGCGGCACGGCGCTCGGGGGCTCCGGGGCGGAGGCCGGCTCGCTCATCGCCTCCGGCGCCGGCACCGGTGCCATGGGCGCCGACGGCGTCGCCGACGGGACCGACGAAGCGAAGAACTGGTCGAAGCGGAGCTTGTCCGACGCGCGCGGCACGCTGGTCCGCGTCGGCGTCGGGTGCTTCAACTCGGGCGGCATGGGGGCTGAGGGCCCCTCGCCGAACAGCGAGTCGAGGGCACTCCCGCCCGATGGCCCCGACGTGGCACCGATCGCGGCGAGCCGGTGGGCGGCGCGCTCGTCGTCCGCGTTGACGTCGACGCCGAAGAGGGTGTCGAGGGGACTCAACGGCCCTCCCGCCGCCGAGGGCACCATCGGCGAGACCGGGACGACCGGCGGGACCGCGGCGGTCGCCGCGGGCGTAAGCGAGCGCTTCGCGAAGCCGGCGAAGAACTCGCGCGCGGTGGGGCCGGCCGCTGGCGCGACCGCGGCCGCGGGCGCCGACACCGGCGTCCCGGGAACCGCGGGCGTCGGGCGGGTCGGCGTCGGGGTGCGGACGCCCGCGTCGGGCGTGGTGAGCGAGAGCCCGTCGAAGGACATCTCCGCCAGCATCGCGTCGGCCGGCTCCGGCGCCACGACGGCATCGGTCGAGACCGGCGTCTCGAAGCCGAACACCGGACGCGCCGGCGCCTCGGGCTCCGGCACCGAGGTCCCCGCGATGATCGGCGGCAGGTCGAGCTCGACCATCTCCTCCGCCGGCGGCACCTCCGGCTCGTCGGCAGCCGCCCAGGCAGGCTCCGGCGTCGCGACCGGCGGCTCGGGCGCGGCGGGCACCTCGAGGGCGCGCAGCCGCTCGCGCAGGCCCGCGTCGGCCGGCGACTGCGCCACGAGCTGGCGATAGACCTCGATCGCCTTCTCGGTGTGTCCCTGCTGGATGTAGACCTGCGCCATCGTCTCGGTCACGAAGGTCGGCGGCGTCGCGATGTTCGCGCGCACTGCGTCGACGTCGATCTCGAGGGTCTCCGCCTCCTCGAGCGCAGGCAGCAGCGGGATGCCCTCCACGGGCGACGAGCGGCGCGCCTCGGGCTCGGGCTGGCCGAGCGGGGCGAGGAGCGGCAGGTCGTCGACCGGATGCGAGAGCTCGTCGAGCGAGGCGGCGTGGAAGCCCTCGTCCTCCTCCTCGGGCGCGGCGGCCGCGGATGGCGGGGGTGGCGGGGGCGGCGCGAACTCCGTGGACTCGAGTCCATCGAGCGGCGCAGTGCCCAACGGTGAGTAGTCGTCCGCCTCCAATCCCTCGAGCGGCGCCGCCTCCCCGCCGACGAACTCGTGCGATTCGAGGTCGGCGAGCGGCGAGACCTCGGCCGAGAACTCGGCCTTCTCGAGGCCGTCGATGGGCGCGATCTCCGCTTCCGGCATCCCGATCGGCGGGGCCTCGACGAGCGGCGCGAAGGTCGGTGGCGTCGGGGCCTGCGGAACGAAGGTCGGCAACGCCGGCGTCGCCGCCGGCGCCGGGGCCGGTGGCGGGGCCGACGGCGACTCGGCGGAGGGGAGCTCGCCGAAGTCGAACTCGACGTCGAGGAGGGAGACGCGCTTCGGGGGGCGCGCGGTCGCGCTCACCTCGACGGTCTTGGCGCTCGGGTCGACGGGCGTCCTGGAGCGCGGAGGCGTGGCCGCCCGGGTGGGGGTCGACGCCCGCGGCGGTGTCCGGCGCACCGGTGCCGGGGGGGCATTGCTCGGCCGGGGCGCCGGCGGGGCGGCGCCGACGCGCTCCTCGTCCGCTCCGCTGACACTCACACTCGGGGCCACCGAGACGATGTTCGGGGCGCGCGACGGCGCCTCCGGCGCCGCCTCGGGCGCGCCCCCAAGCTCGCCAAGCAGCGCGATCACGTCGTCATTGCGCCGGTCGAGCTCGAGGACGCGGCCATACCATTTCCGCGCGGCGTCGGCGTCGCCCGTGAGGCGCGCGATGTCGCCCAGGTGGCGCAGGGCGATGAGGTTCTCGGGATCGAGGGCCAGGGCGGCCTCGAATGGCCCCTGCGCCTCCGCGTGCCGCCCGGTCTCGAAGAGGCACTGCCCGTAGACCACGAGCCCGTTCATGTTGCCGGGCTGCTCGCCGAGGTGCTTCTCGCAGAGCAGGATGGCGCGGTCGACGAAGCCGGTCTTCCGGTACTCGTTCGCGAGCGGCGCGAAGTAGCGTCGAGGATTCTCGTGGTAGCGCTTGCGGAGTTCGTCGACGCGGTTGGGTGCGGTCATGCGGCGGGTCGTGGTGGGGATCGCGAGGCGCGACCGCTCGGCCGGAAGCTAGCACCGGAGCGGAGCGAGCGTCAATCAGAAGTTGGCGTGTCGCTTGATTTTACGTCGCGCGAGCGGGTAGTTTTGGAGGTTGCGTCCATCGTGGCGCGAGGGGTCCGGTCGCCGGTCGGCGAGCGCATCCCCCGCGCGTCTTCACATCCGCCTGCTCCAGGGGTCGTCGTCCGTGCTGCAATCGATGCGGGGTATCGCCAAGTACATCTGGATCTTCCTCTTCATCGCCTTCGTGGGCGGCTTCCTGCTGGGTGACGTGTCGGGGCTGCTGTCGATGGGTCCGGTGACGCCCAACACGATCGTGGCGAAGGTGAACGGGGACGAGATCCCGTACCTCGCCTGGCAGAACCTCTCGCTCCAGCTCGCCCAGCAGCAGGAACGCCAGTCCGGGCGCTCGCTCAACCTCGACGAGCGCCAGCGCATCGACGAGCAGGCCTTCAACCAGCTCGTCTCGGACGTCCTCCTCCAGCAGGAATACGAGAAGCGGGGGATCCGCGTCACGGACGAGGAGATCCGGCAGGCGGCCCTCACGTCCCCGCCGCCCGACGTCTACTCGAACCCGACCTTCCAGACCGACGGGCGGTTCGACCCTGCGAAGTACCAGCGCTTCCTCACCTCGCCGATCGCGCGCCAGCAGGGCGTGAGCGTCCAGCTCGAGAACTACTACCGGTCGGAGCTGCCCAAGCAGAAGCTCTTCTCGCAGCTCATCTCGGAGGCCTGGGTGAGCGACGAGCGCCTCCTCCGGATCTTCCACGAGGAGCGGGACTCGGCGCGCGTGCAGTACGTGGCGCTGCGGGCGACGCCGACCCAGGTGGAGGCCGCGCAGGTGAGCGACGCCGAGGCGCGCGCCTACTACGACAAGTACCCGGACCGCTGGGAGCGTCCGGGGCGCGCGGTGGTCTCGGTGATGAGCCTGAGCCGGATCCCGACCGCGGCCGACACCGCGGCGACCGCGGAACGGCTGCGCGCGCTCCGCGAGGAGATCACGAGCGGCCGCTCCACGTTCGAGGCGGTGGCGATCCGCGAGTCCGAGGACACCGTCACGGGTCCGCAGGGCGGCGACCTCGGCCGCGGCGCGCGGGGCCGGTTCGTGCCCGACTTCGAGCAGGCCGCGTTCGCGCTGCGCGCGGGCGAGGTCTCGCAGCCGGTCAGGACGCAGTTCGGCTGGCACCTGATCAAGGCGACCGAGAAGAAGGGCGACACGCTCGCGCTGCGGCACATCCTCCTTTCGGTGCGCCAGAACGACGCGAGCGCGACGGCGACGGACCGCCGCGCCGATTCGCTCTCCGCGCTCGTCGCGGGCGCGACGGAGCCGGAGAAGTTCGACTCGGCCGCCGCCAGGATGGGGCTCCTCGTGACGCAGATCCCCGTGCAGGAGGGCCAGTCGGCCTTCTACCTCGGGCGCCAGGTGGGCGGCCTCGCCGGCTGGGCGTTCTCGGGGCTGTCGGTGGACGAGACCAGCGACCTGATCGACGATGACTTCGGCTACTACTTCGTCCGGCTCGACTCGCTGACCTCCGGCGGCAAGGCGCCGTTCGCGGCCGTGAAGCAGGAGATCATCACCGCGCTGAAGGAGCGCAAGGCCGTGGAGGCCCTCGTGCCGCAGGGCGAGGCGCTGCTCGCCGACGCGAAGGCCAACGGCCTGGCGGCCGCGGCGGCGAAGGCCGGCCTCACGGTGGAACAGGCCGGGCCGTTCACCCGCCTGGGCTTCGTCCAGGGCCTCGGGTACTACAACGAGGCGATCGGCGCGGCCTTCTCGCTGCCGATCGGCACGCCCGGCCTCGCCACCATCACCGAGGCGGTGATCGTGCTCGTCGTGGACGCGCGCACCGAGGCGAGCCGCGCGGACTTCGATGCGCAGAAGGCGGTCCTGCGCGACCGCGCGATCCAGGCGCTCCGCGAGCAGAAGGTGCGGCTCTTCCTCGACAACCTCCGCCGCGGCGCCAAGATCGTCGACCGGCGGAAGGAGATCAACGCCAGCCTGCGGCGCCAGACCCTCGCGGCGGACGGGTCGCTGCAGCAGTGACGCCGGCGGCGGCGACCGTGGGGAACGGTCGATCGCCGCGGCGCGCGGGGTGAGCGGGACGCACGGAACGAACGACGCGGGGGGCCGGCGAAGCCGGCCCCCGCGTTCCGTTCCTGCCCCTCCCCGTCGCGCCGTCGCGCGCCCGGCGCCCGGCGGCGATCCCCGCGCGCCCCGCCCGCGGCTCAGAGCAGCCGCTTGGGCTCCTTGGCGGGCGCGTCGTCGTGCTGCACCGTGCGCGGCGCCGCCGGCGGCAGCGACTCCCGCTCGGCCGGCTGCGCGATCTCGTTCTGCACCTCGTTCATGTTCTTCTTGAACTCGCGGATGCCCTTGCCGAACGAGCCGGCGATCT
>CAZPJF010000296.1:0-4732 GCA_964586095.1 uncultured Gemmatimonas sp.
CCTCGTCGTACGACGAGTAGAGGTACGGCGTGTTCGACGGGAACTCGCCGGCGCAGGTGTCCACCATCTTGAACGCGGGCCGGATCCCCATCGCCCAGCGCCGCTCGCGGACCTGCTGCTCGGTCTCGCCCCGGAGCCGCGCGAGCTGCACGTCGGCGAAGCCCATCCGCTTCATCCGCCGGAGCGCGGTCGCGTCGACCGCCGGGAGCGCCGCGTAGGCCCGCTCCGCCTCCACCAGCTCCGCGAACTGGCGGAGGAACCACGGGTCCACCTTCGTGCGCTCGAAGAGCTCCTCGACCGACATCCCGAGCTGGAGCGCCCGCTTGATCTGGAAGACCCGCTCGGGGACCGGCCGGGCCAGCGCGGCCTGCACCGCCGGGAGGGAGTCGTCCGCGACGCGGTCGTCCGCCGGCCGCGCCCCGACCTCCCACCCGGTCCGCCCGGCCTCGAGCGCCCGGAGCCCCTTCTGGAAGGCCTCCTTGAACGTGCGCCCGATCGCCATCGACTCGCCGACCGACTTCATCTGCGTCGTCAACGTGGGGTCCGCGCCGACGAACTTCTCGAACGCGAACCGCGGCACCTTGACCACCACGTAGTCGAGCACCGGCTCGAAGCTCGCCGGCGTGGTCTTCGTGATGTCGTTCGGGATCTCGTCCAGCCGGTACCCCACCGCGAGCTTCGTCCCGATCCGGGCGATGGCGAACCCGGTCGCCTTCGAGGCCAGCGCCGAGGACCGCGACACGCGCGGGTTCATCTCGATCACGACCATCTCGCCGTTGGCGGGGTTCACCGCGAACTGGATGTTGCAGCCGCCAGCGTCCACGCCGATCTCGCGGATCACCTGCATCGCCGCGTCGCGCATCGCCTGGTACTCGCGGTCCGACAGCGTCATCGCCGGCGCCACGGTGATCGAGTCCCCCGTGTGCACGCCCATCGGGTCGAGGTTCTCGATCGAGCAGATGATCACGACGTTGTCGGCCGAGTCGCGCATCACCTCGAGCTCGTACTCCTTCCAGCCGAGGAGCGACCGCTCGATCAGCACCTGCGAGATCGGCGACTCGGCGAGCCCGCGCCGGACGATCGTCTCGTACTCCGCGCGGTTGTACGCGATGCCGCCGCCGGAGCCGCCGAGCGTGAACGCGGGGCGGATGATCGCCGGGAAGCCGGTCCACTCGGCGATCTCGAGCGCCTCCTCCCAGGTCGTCGCGGTCTTCCCCTGCGGGCACTTGAGCCCGATCCGCTCCATCGCCTCGCCGAAGAGCTTGCGGTCCTCGGCCACCTTGATCGCGCGCGCGTTCGCGCCGATGAGCTCCACGCCGTGCTTCTCGAGCACGCCGTTCTCGTAGAGCGCCATCGCCACGTTCAGCGCGGTCTGCCCGCCCATCGTGGGCAGCAGGGCGTCCGGCTTCTCCTTGGCGATGATCAGCTCGACGAACTCGGGCGTCACCGGCTCGATGTAGGTCCGGTCGGCGACCTCGGGGTCGGTCATGATCGTCGCCGGGTTGGAGTTCACGAGGATGACCTCGTAGCCCTCCTCGCGCAGCGCCTTGGCGGCCTGCGTCCCGGAGTAGTCGAACTCCGCCCCCTGCCCGATGACGATGGGTCCGGAGCCGATGAGCAGGATGCGGTGGATGTCGTTACGACGCGGCATTGAGGAGATCGTCGATGATGTCGGCGCGCGTCCGGGTCGGGGACCACCCGGTGTCGGCGCGGAGCTTCGAGTGGTCGCCGACGAGCCAGGGCACGTCGACGCTGCGGCGGAGGGCGGGATCGGAGACGGCAGGGCCGGCCACGCCGGCCCGGGTCAGCACCTCGGCGACGATCGTCTCGACCGACGCCCCCGACCCGCTGCAGACGTTGTAGACCTCGCCTGCGAGCCCCCGATCCACGAGCGAAATATAGGCGGACACGACGTCCTCCACGTGGAGGAAATCGCGCACCGTCCCCGGATTGCCGATCGCGATCGGCGTGCCGGGCTGCGCACGCGCCGCCCGGACCCGCGCGACGAGCGCCGGGAGCAGGAAGGCCGCGCCCTGACCGGGTCCCGAGTGGTTGAACGACCGGGTGGCCACGACCCGGAGCCCCTCGGCGCGTGCGGCCGCCAGCGCGAAGGCCTCCTGCGCGCACTTCGTCGCCGCGTAGAACGTCCGCGGCCGCAGCTCGTCGGACTCGACCAGCGGCCGCGGCGCGTCGTGTCGCCCGTACTGCTCGGCGCTGCCCACCACCAGGAGCACCGGATCGAGCGTCCCCGCGGTCCGCAGGACCCGCATCGCCTCCACGAGCCGCACGGCGGCCGAGACGTTCGTGTCGAGCGCGCGCATGGGGTCATCGCCCGCCGCCGGGACGTAGGAGATCGCCGCGAGGTGGAAGATGGCGTCCGGCCGCACCCGGTCGAGGAGCCCCGTCAGCGTCCGCCGGTCGACGCCCGGCCGCAGGTCGATGCTGCGCCACGTCATCCCGCCGACGTCGTCGGCCGACAGGATGCCGGGCGCTGGCGCGACCCCGAGCGTCGTCCCGGTGACCTGCCACCCCGCCCGCAGCAGCGCCCGCGAGAGCCACTGGCCGACGAACCCTCCCGCCCCGGTGACGAGCGCCGTGCGCACCGTCAGGCGGGCGCCACGGGCGCGGCGGCGTGCCGCGCGAGATCCGCGTCCACCATCATCCGCACCAGCTCGCGGAACCGGACGGTGGGCGTCCAGCCGATGCCGGCCTCCGCGCGGCGCGGGTCGGCGACGAGCAACTCCACCTCGGCCGGCCGCTCGAAGCGCCGGTCGGTGACGACGTGCCGCTGCCAGTCGAGCCCGACGTGACCGAAGGCCTCCTCGCAGAGCTGCCGGACGGACCAGGTCTCGCCGGTGCCGATCACGTAATCCGCGGGCTCGTCGGGCTGCAGCATCCGCCACATGGCGTCCACGTAGTCCCCGGCGAAGCCCCAGTCGCGGCGCGCCTCGAGGTTGCCGAGCCGGACCTCGGTGGCGAGGCCGAGCTTGATGCGGGCGACCGCGTCCGTGACCTTGCGCGTCACGAACTCGAGCCCGCGGCGCGGCGACTCATGGTTGAAGAGGATGCCGCTCACCGCGTACAGCCCGAACGACTCGCGGTAGTTGACCGTGATCCAGTGGCCGTAGACCTTGGCCACCCCGTAGGGCGAGCGCGGATAGAACGGGGTCGATTCCCGCTGCGGCGTCTCCTGGACCTTGCCGAACATCTCCGAGCTCGAGGCCTGGTAGAACCGGGCCTTGGGCACGACGCGCCGCATGGCCTCGAGCATGCGCGTGACGCCGAGGCCCGTGAACTCGCCGGTGAGCACCGGCTGCTCCCAGGACGTCGCGACGAACGACTGCGCGGCGAGGTTGTAGATCTCCTCGGGCCGCACCTCGGCCATGGCGTCCATGAGCGAGGTCTGGTCGAGGAGGTCCGCCGAGAGCAGCTCGACGCGGTCCACGAGGTGCGCGATCCGTTCGTACGGCGTCGTGGAGGAGCGGCGGACGATGCCGACGACGCGGTACCCCTTCGCGAGGAGGAGTTCCGCGAGGTAGGAGCCGTCCTGGCCGGTGATGCCGGTGATGAGCGCGGACTTCACGACAGGGGGAAGGGCGAGGGGTGGGTCGGGCCCGGTACGGCGCGCCCGGGGTCGGGGGGCAGCGGCTCTCGCGCGAACGGGGAGAGCGCCAAGACGCTCCCCCCGTCGCGACCTGCGGATGCGATGCGCCTCAGACGGCGGCGGCGGTCCCGCGCGGGGCGCGCTGGATCTTGCCGGCGTTCAGGCAGCGGGTGCAGACCTTGATCTTGATGATCTTGCCGTCCTCGACGATGCGGGCGACCTGGAGGTTGGGCTTCCAGGTGCGGCGCACCGAGTTGTTGGCGTGCGAGCGGTTGTTGCCGTGCGCGACACCCTTGTCGCAGACGTAGCAGCGGTTGCGAGCGATGGGCATGGTCTTAGCGCTCCACGAGTTCGATGCGCGCCATCTCCGCCCCGTCGCCCTTGCGGAAGCCGGTCTTGAGGATGCGCGTGTAGCCACCGGCCCGCTTGGCGTTCTTGGGGCCGACTTCCTTGAAGAGCTTGTCGGCGGCGGCGCGCTTCTGCACGTGCACGCCGGCGAGCCGGCGCGCGTGCAGCGTGCCCTCGCGCGCCTTCGTGATCAGCTTCTCGACGAAGGGCCGGAGCTCCTTCGCCTTGGCCTCGGTCGTCTCGATCGCGCCCTGCTCGATGAGCGAGGTCGCGAGGTTGCGGAGCAGCGCGAGGCGCTGCTCCGACGTGCGGCGGAGGCTCCGCCCGGCCTTGCGGTGACGCATGGGTCCTACTCCTCTTCGTCGTCGGGCGCGTTCGCGGCGGCGCGGCTCGGCGGCGTGCCCCAATCGGCCACGCGGACACCGTCCGTCGACTCCTCGAACTTCATCCCGAAATTGAGTCCTTCCTTCTCGAGGAGGTCGGCGATCTCCTGGAGGGACTTCTTGCCGAAATTCTTGACCTGCAGGATCTGCGTCTCGGTCTGGCGCACGAGGTCGCCGAGGGACCGGATGCTGGAGTTCTTGAGCGAGTTGACCGAGCGGACCGAGAGCGAGAGGTCATCGATCGGGGTGCGGAGGAGCTCGGCGAGGCGGGCGCCCTCCGACGAGCCCTCGGCGCCCGGCACGGCGACGGCGGCCGCGGCGGACGAGCCGAAGCTCGCGAAGTACTGGAAGTGCGTCTGCGCGAGGGCGGCGGCGTACGAGACGGCCTCCTCGGGCG
>CAZPJF010000297.1:0-4727 GCA_964586095.1 uncultured Gemmatimonas sp.
TCTTCGCCGGGCTCAGCACCTTGAACTGGCTCTCCCAGTAGCGGAGGACGTGCGGCTTGAGCTCGGTGAGCTCGCAGACGTCGCCGATGGAGAAGAACTCGCGGACCGGCTCGGCCTTGGGCGCGCTCATTCGTGCTCGCCCTTGAGGTCGCGGGTCATGAGCTCCACCAGCGCCCAGCGGGCCGGCTGCTTCTCGAACAGCACGCGGTGCACGGCGTTCACGATCGGCATCTCCACGCCCTCGCGCTCGGCGAGCGCCTTGGCGCTCTCGGTGGTCGTCACGCCCTCGGCGACGGTCTCGCGCCCCATGAGCACCTCGTTGAGCGTCGCGCCGCGCCCGATCTCGAGCCCCACCGACCGGTTCCGCGACAGGGAGCCGGTGCAGGTGAGCACCAGGTCGCCGACGCCCGCGAGTCCCGCGAACGTCTGCGCCTCGGCCCCGAGCTTGACGCCGAGCCGCGTCATCTCGGCGAGGCCACGCGTGATGAGCGCGGCGCGCGCGTTGAAGCCGAGCTGGAGTCCGTCGGCGATGCCGGTGGCGACCGCCATCACGTTCTTGAGCGCGCCGCCCAGCTCCACGCCGGTGACGTCGCGCTGCGTGTACACGCGGAAGGCGGAGGTGCTCATCACCTGCTGCGTGAGCAGGGCCGCCGCCGGGTCGGCCGAGGCGGCGACGATCGCCGTCGGGAGGTGGTTCGCGACCTCGAGCGCGAAGCTCGGCCCGGAGAGCGCGACCAGCGGGCGGTCCGGGAGCTCCTCGCCGACGACGTCCGTCATGAGGGCGAGCCGCTCGCGCTCGATCCCCTTGGTCGCGACCACGAGCGGGACCCCGGCCGGGACGAACCGGGCGGCACTCGCCGCGACCTGGCGCAGCACGTGCGAGGGCGGTGCGAAGACGACGAGCTCCGCCTGCGCGCACGCGGCCTCGATCAGCGAGGTGGCCTGCAGCCCCGCGTGCAGCGGGACGCCGGCGAGGAAGCGCCGGTTCTCATGCGCGCCGTTCACCGACTCGCTGACGTCGGCCTCGAAGGCCCAGAGCGTCGTGGCGTGCCCGTTCTCCGAGAGCAGGTTCGCCAGCGCGGTCCCCCACGCGCCCGCCCCCACGACCGTGCATCTCATCGGCTCTCCTCCGGACGGCGCCGGGCGAGGCGCGGTTCGGTGCCCGCGCGCAGGCGCTGGATGTTGGTGCGATGCGACCAGACGACGAAGAGCCCGATCGCGCAGGACACGGCGAACACCGGCGACGCGACGCCGAGGGTGACCGCGACCGCGAGCGGCAGGATCAGCGCCGCGCTGATCGACGCGAGCGAGACGAACTTGGACCGCCAGACGATCCCCGCGAAGACCACGAGCGCCATCCCGAGCGCCGCCGGGGCCAGCGCGCCGAACACCCCGGCCGCGGTCGCGACGCCCTTGCCGCCGCCCTTCCACAGCAGGAAGACGGGCTTCGCGTGCCCGGCGATCGCGGCCACGCCGCAGCCAAGCGCCCAATAGAGGGCGCGGTCCCCTTCGAGGAAGACCGGGTCGATCCGCGACGGCAGGAGCGCCACCGGCAGCGCGCCCTTCAGCGCGTCGAGGAGCAGCACCACCGCCGCGGCCTCGGCGCCGAGCGTCCGGTACACGTTCGTCGCGCCCAGGTTGCCGGAGCCGACGGTGCGCAGGTCGATCCCCTTGAGGAGCCGCCCGGCGAGGTAGGCGAACGGGATCGAACCCGCGAGGTATGCGAGGCCGAGCGCGGTCGCCGGGTGCATCAGTCGCGCCCTCCCTTGCGGCGCATGAGGATGCGGAGCGGGTTGCCCGTGAAGCCCCACTTGTCGCGGAAGCCGTTGTGCAGGTAGCGCACGTAGTGCTCCTGCACGAGCTCCGGGTGGTTGCCGAACACGGCGATCGCCGGGGGCGCGGTCTCCACCTGCGTGGCGTAGTTGAGCTTGACCTCGTTGCCGGCCGCCTGCGGCGGCTGCCGCCGCGCGAGGAGCTCCTGCAGCGCCTCGTTCACGTCGCTCGTCGAGATGCGCTTCGCCCGCTCGGCCTCGACCTCGAGGATCACCTCGAGCACCTTGTTGACCCGCTGGCCGGTGACGGCCGAGGTGAACAGGAACGGCACCCACTGGAGGTAGGGCGCCTTCTCCGCGCACTCCTTCTGGAACCTGGCCGCGGTCTTGTCGTCCTTCTCCTTCAGGTCCCACTTGTTGACGATGATGATCATCCCCCGCCCGGCCTCCCAGGCGAGGGTCGCGATCTTGAGGTCCTGGTTGTGGAGCCCCTCGGTCGCGTCGATCATGAGCAGGCAGATGTCGGCGCGGTCGATCGCGCGCCGGGTGCGGAGCGCGGAGTAGAACTCCACGCCATCCTCCACGCGGCTCTGGCGGCGGAGCCCCGCCGTGTCGACGAAGATGAACTGCCGCCCGTGGTACGTGAACGGCGTGTCGATGGAGTCGCGCGTCGTGCCCGCCACGTCGGAGACCACCAGCCGGTCCTCGCCGAGGAGCCGGTTGATGAACGACGACTTGCCGACGTTCGGCCGCCCGATCACGGCGACGCGGAGCGCGTCCTGCCCCGCATCGCCGTCGGTGTCCGGGAGGCGTTCGATGATGACGTCGAGGAGGTCGCCCGACTGCTTCCCGTTGGCCGCGGAGACCGGGATCACGTCCCCCGCGCCGAGGTTGAAGAACTCGAAGTGTTCGCTGCTGGTCGGGTCGTCGACCTTGTTGGCGACGAGGAGCCACGGCTTCCGCGCCTGGCGCAGCAGGTCCACGAGGCGCGCATCGCTCGGATGGAGCCCCGCCTTCGCGTCGACGATGAGCAGCATGAGGTCCGCCTCGGCGATCGCCTGCTTCACCTGGCGCTTGATCGCGACGTCCATCGGCAGGTCCGAGTCCTCGACGATGCCGCCTGTGTCGACCAGCCAGAAATCGCGACCGTTCCACTGGCAGAGCGCAAAGTGGCGGTCGCGCGTCGTCCCGGCCTCCTCGCTCACGATCGCGGTGTCGTCGCCGATCAGGCGGTTGAAGAGGTGCGACTTGCCCACGTTGGGGCGGCCGACGAGCGCGACGACCGGGATGTCAGGCATGGGATCCGCTCTCCTCGAGCGAGCAGGAGGGGGAACCTTCGTGTTCGAGCACGTCGATGAAGTCGTAGGAGGGGTACACCGGCATCGGCAACGCCTCGCGCACCGCGACGAACGTCTGGTCGTCGAGGAAGACGCCGGCGTCGTTGATCGTCTCGGCCGGGATCAGCGCGAGGTCGAGGTCGGTGCGGCCGGCGAGCGCACGGGTGATGTCCGCGCCCACCAGCAGGCCGGCCGTCGTGACGGTCGGCCCGAAGAGCGAGTTGACCGTGGGGATCAGCTCGAACTGCGCGCCGGTCGCCGCGGTGAGCTGCGCGAGCAGCGGCGGCATCAGCTCCGTCATCGCCTTCCCCGTCACCACGCCGATCCGCTTGCCGTCGAGCCGCGGCAGTCGCGCCAGGCCGTCGCGCACGCGGTCGCGCAGCGAGGTCACCGCGCCCACGCCGTTCTCGATCTGCGCGAAGTCGCGGTAGTGCTCGGCCGCCGGCAGTTCGCGGCCCGCGAGGAGGTAGAGCTCGTCGGAGCCGTACACCCAGGGCTCGCCACGCTCGGCCTCGGCCTTCCGCGCCCAGCGCTCCGCGGCCTCGAGGATCCGCGTGGCGTTCTCGCGGTCCATCGACTGCCCCGTGTAGATGTGCGAGAACTGCGTGAGGCCCACCGGCACCAGCGCGACCGAGAGGCAGGCATCGCCGAAGGCGTAGAGGTCGGCCAGCGACTGCTCGAGCACGTCGCCGTCGTTCAGCCCCGGCACCACGACCATCTGGCCGTGGAACTGGATGCCCCCCTCGACCAGGCGCGTCAGCTGCTCGACGATGTTCGGCACGCGCGGGTTGTTGAGGAGCTTCTTGCGCGCCTCCCAGGGCGTCGCGTGCACCGACACGTAGAGCGGCGACAGCCGGTACTCGAGGATCCGCTGGAAGTCCTTCTCCTTCAGGTTCGAGAGCGTCGCGAAGTTGCCGTACGCGAACGAGAGCCGGTAGTCGTCGTCACGGACGTAGAGCGGCTTGCGCAGCCCCTTGGGCAGCCCCTCGATGAAGCAGAACTCGCAGCGGTTGGCGCAGCGGCGCACGTTGGGCGGCTCGAGCTCGATCCCCATGGGGTCGCCGCTCTCGCGCTCGATCTCGAACACCACGTGCTCCCCATCGGGGAGCTTGGCCTCGAGCTCGAACTGGTCGTCCGCGGTGAGGAACTCCCAGTCGAGGAAGTCGTCGAGCGCGCGCCCGTCGACGGACAGGAGCTCCGTGCCCGGGACGATGCCGAGTTCGGCGGCGATGCTGTCAGGCTGGACTCGGAGGACGCGGACCATGCGGCGATCGGGGCGACGGGGCCAAAAAAAGCCGCGGGCCGCGGCTCACTCAATCTATCAACCGAATGAGCCGAAAGCAATGAATCACTTGGACTTCCGTCACCCATCCCAGAGCCGGCGGGTCGCCTCGGCGGCCACGTCCCCCACGCTCCGTGACTGCCGCTTCGCCACCCGCAGCACGTCCTCGAACTCCGGCTTCGCGCGCGACTTGCCGTCGGGCAGCGTCACGACCTTCAGCCGCACGTGGTCGTCACCCACCCGGACCTCGCGCATCTCGCGCGGCAGCGCCCGGCGGAACACCAGGCTCTGCCGCACGCCGATCGTCGTGCTCTCGATCAGCAGCATGCGCTCCAG
>CAZPJF010000298.1:0-4703 GCA_964586095.1 uncultured Gemmatimonas sp.
CTCATCGCGGACCGCGACCGCAGCGCGCCGCGCCGCGACGCGGGAACGGGCGCCGCCGCGCCCGGGCGTGGCGCGCCCCCCGAGGCCGGTGCGGCGGCGCCGGCCACCGAGCGCGAGTGGGCGCGCGTGGCGCGACTCGAGGCCCTGCGCCGCCGGTGACCGTGCGTACGCTCCAGGTCGAGCGGCTCGCCGCCGGCGGGGACGGCATCGCGCGCGACGACGGCCTCGTCGTCTTCGTGCCGCGCGTCGCGCCCGGCGACGAGGTCGAGGCCGACGTCCGCGTGGAGGGCCGCGTGGGGCGCGCGACGCTCCACCGCGTCGTGCGGCCGGGCGCCGCGCGCGTCGCGCCCGCGTGCAGGCACTACGAGGCGCCGGACCGGTGCGGCGGGTGCCAGTGGCAGCAGGTCGCGCTCGAGGCCCAGCGGGAGGCCAAGCAGCGGATGGTCGCCGACGCGTTCGCCCGCATCGCGCGGCAGCCGGTGCCGCTGCCGACGATCGACGCCGGCGCGCCCTGGCGGTACCGCCGGGCGCTCACCCTCGCGATCCGCCGCGACGGCGCGCGCTCGTGGGCAGGGCTTCGCGCCTTCGACGATCCCGAGCGCGTCTTCGACCTCGCGGATTGCCTGATCACCGCGCCCGAGGTCCTCGCCGCGTGGCGCGCGATCCGCGACGCGGTGCCGCACCTGCCGCCCGGGCCGCGCCTGCGCGGGACGGTGCGCTGGCTCGACGGGCGCGCGCTCTTCGTCCTCGAGGGCGGCACGGAGTGGCCGGCGCTCCCGGCCTTCCTCGACGCGGTGCCGGCGCTCGCGGCGATCTGGTGGCAGGCCGACGGCAAGCGGCGGCGCCTCGTGGCCGATCGCCGGCCGGCCGGGCGGCCGGGCGCGTCGTTCGTCCAGGTGAATGCCGAGGTCGCCGCGCGCCTGCAGGCGTACGTCGTGGCCACCGTGCTCGCGCACGCGCCGGCCACGGTGCTCGACGCGTACAGCGGCAGCGGCGACACGGCGACTGCGCTCGCCGAGGCCGGGGCGCGCGTCACGGCGGTGGAACTCGACGAGGAGGCGACCGCCTGGGCCGCGACGCGCCTGCGCGCCCCGTCGCGCGCCATCGCGGCGCGTGTGGAGGAGGTCCTCGCGCGCCTCCTGCCTGCGGACGTGGTGATCCTGAATCCCCCGCGGGCGGGCGTCGACGCGCGGGTGACGGCGGCGCTCGCGGCGCGGCCCCCGCGGGCGATCGTCTACGTCAGCTGCGACCCGGCCACCCTCGCCCGCGATGTCGCGCGGCTCCCGGGCTGGCGGGTGCGCACCCTCACGTGCTTCGACATGTTCCCGCAGACGGCGCATGTCGAGAGCGTCTGTGAACTCGTGCCGGAGGCGGCATGAAGTACCTGGTGGATCTGCTCGGCGAGCGCGTCGAGGTGGCGCTCGATGGCGCCGGCGTGCTCGTCGACGGGGCACGCGAGGCCGCGCACCTCGCCGATGTCGAGGGGACCTCGGTGCGCCTCGTGAGCATCGGGGGCGTGCAGCACCGCGTCGTGGCGAGGCGCGGCGACGCGCGCGGCCGCTACGTGCTCTGGATCGACGGCTGGCGCTTCGAGGTCGAGGCGCTCGACGAGCGCACCCGTGCCATCCGCGAACTCTCCGCGGCGACCGCCGCGCCGGCCGGCCCGGCGCCGGTGGTCGCACCCATGCCGGGGCTCGTCGTGCGCGTGCAGGTGGCGGTCGGCGACCGCGTGGAGGCCGGGCAAGGCGTCGTCGTGATGGAAGCGATGAAGATGGAGAACGAGCTGCGCGCGCCGGCCGCCGGCGTCGTGCGGGCCATCATGGCCGAGCCGGGGACCGCGGTGGAGAAGGGCGCCCGGTTGATCGAGTTCGACGAGGCCCGCTAGCCGCGCGGCGCCGTGGTCGGCTCGATCGCGGGGCCGGCGAGCGCCGTGCGGACACGATCGAGGAACTCGGGGAACGCGAACGGCTTCGCGAGCAGGCGGTCCGGGCTCCACGGCGCGTCCGCGTCGTCGTCGGCCGCCGCGCCCCATTCCATGTGGCCGGACATGCAGATCACCGGCAGCGCCGGGTTCCGCAGGCGGATGCGCTCCACCAGCTCGCGTCCGCCCATGCGGGGCATCACCATGTCGGTGATGACCAGGTCCACCCGCCAGCCGCGCGCGTCCAGCCGCTCGAGCGCCTCGGGACCCGAGGCCGCGCCGACCACCTCGTAGCCGCTCTTCTCCAGCAGGCGCTTCATCGCGCGGCGCAGCGCGACCTCGTCGTCCACCACGAGCACCACGCGCCGGCCGGGCTCCGCCGCCGGCGCCGGGGCCGGTGCAGGAGCCTCGGCGACCGCCGTCGACGTGGCGAGCGGGAGGAGCACCCGCAGCGTGGCGCCCTGCCCGGGGGCGCTCGCCGCGAACACCTGGCCGCCGAGCGTGCGCACGATGCCGCGCACGGTGGTGAGACCGAGGCCGGTGCCGAGCCCGCTCGGCTTCGTGGTGAAGAACGGCTCGAAGAGGCGCGCCAGGGTCTCCGCATCCATCCCGATGCCGGTGTCGCGCACGGAGAGCTCGGCCCACCGGCCGGGCAACTCGCCCTCGGCCGCCGCGCCGGGCCGCACCGTGTGCGGCCGCAGCCGCACCACCACGGTGCCGCCGTCGGGCATCGCGTCCCGCGCGTTGATGGCCAGGTTCATGAGCACCTGCTCGACCTGTCCCTCGGCCGCCCGGATCCAGAGGTCCTCCTCGCCGAGGTCGAGCGTCAGTTCGACCTGGCCCACGAGCAGGCGCCGCAGCATCGGCTCCATGCCGCGGACCACGGCGGTCAACGAGCGCGGGGAGAGCTCCCCCACCTCGGGCCGGCTGAAGGAGAGGAGGCGCCGGGTGAGGACCGCGCCGCGCTGCGCGGTCTGCTCGATCTCCTGCAGGTCACTCACGTGCGCGTCGCCGTCGGGGAGCGACTCGCGCACGAGCTGCGCGTGCGAGATGATCGCCGCGAGGATGTTGTTGAAGTCGTGCGCGATCCCGCCGGCGAGGCGGCCGACCGCCTCGAGCTTCTGGGACTGCCGCAGCTGCTGCTCGAGGCGGACCCGCTCGGAGACGTCGCGCGTGTTGAGGACGATCGCCCGCACGTCGGGATCGGCCGTCAGGTCGTTGACCACGCTCTCCACGTCGTGCCATTGGTCGGGGCGCCCCAGCCGCCAGCGCACCGCCGCGTTGCGCGCGAACGGCTGGCTGGCGTTGGAGAGGAACGTGGCGAGGCGGTCACGGTCGCCGGGGTGCGCCAGGTCGGTCACGCGCTTCCCCACGAGCAGGGCGGGGATGGTCCCCGCCATCTCCCCCGCCGACGGGCTCGCCCACTGGATGACGTGGTCCGTGGAGGCCTGCAGGATCGCGTCGGAGGAGCGCTGCACCAGCGAGCGGAAGCGCGCGTCGGCGGCCATGCGCTCGCGGCTGAGCCGCAGCAGCTCGTCGCGGGCGATGTGCTGCCGTGCGAGCACGAGGACGAGGAGGAGCACGACGCCGGTGACGTGGAAGGCGAGGTGCGACGCGCGGTCCGGGTCGCCCCATGCGAGTTGCAGCATGGGGAGCGTGGA
This sequence comes from uncultured Gemmatimonas sp., assembly GCA_964586095.1. Classification (GTDB taxonomy): domain Bacteria; phylum Gemmatimonadota; class Gemmatimonadetes; order Gemmatimonadales; family Gemmatimonadaceae; genus Pseudogemmatithrix. Next base: position 3,583 of record CAZPJF010000298.1, read on the forward strand.
AGCCGCGATCGCGACGGGCGCGATCACGTGCCGGCGCGAGCGGTGCGCGGAGGCCGGTTCCGCGATCCCGGCGCGGTGCCGCCGCTGCCGGTCGAGCCCCAGGAGGAGGAGGACGAACGCGAGCGTGACCACCGCGTCGAGGGCCCCGCCGTTGCGCCAGGAGCCGCGCTGGAGCTGCTGGTCGAAGACGAGGTCCGCCACCGCGGCCACGGCGAAGCCGAGGGTGAGGAGCGAGAGGGCGGTGCGTGAGATCCCCGGCGGGCGCCGGAACCAGGCGGTCGCCGCGAAGAAGACCGCGAGGATGTCGGCCGTGAGGTAGAGCAGGAACAGCCAGCGCCGCGCGCCGAGATGGTAGGAGGCGAACGGGTTGCCGCCCGCGATGAAGTGGGCCGCGAGGAGGAACAGCGCGACGACGATCGCCGCCGAGTCGAGCCACTCGGTGATGCCGCGATCGTCGCGCCGGAGCCGCGCGAGGGACCACAGCCCCGCGAGCAGCGCGAGCCCCTGCGGTACCGCCACCCCCAGGGCGATGGCCGGCGGCAGGGGGGCCCCGTCGAGGCGCAGGACCCGAAGCAGGTTGGAGACGGAGCCGAGCGCGAAGCTCACCGCCAGGGCGGCGAACGCGAAGCGGGCCGTCCGGTCGAGGGAGCCGCGTGCCGCGATGAGCCCGGCGACGACGGCGGCGGCGATCCGGACGGGCAGCAGCGCGCCGTCGTCGACGAAGACTTCGAAGGTGGTCTCGAGGGGTGGGGCCGTGGCCGACCAGGCGGTGAACGCCAGCAGCCAGGCCAGCGCGCCCACGCCCACCGGCCCCAGCAGGGGCGGGCGGACAAGGTCAGGACCGAGCGTGGAACGCGGCGGGAGCACGGGTGGAACATTCCCCCACCGGGCCCGCAGCGGCAGGGGGGGCACCCTCGCAAGTGCCGACGGGACGGAGGGTTGACCCTCGCCGCCGTCCCGTCTATCCTTCTGGTCTGTCCCAAAACGCCTTCGGGCGGCCGAGACCCGGGTTGCATCCCGCACCGGTGAGGCGCAGTCCCTCCTCAGCTGTTCACGCGCATGCGTACGACGTACACGGCGACCCCCGCCGACATCGAGCACAAGTGGTTCGTGGTCGATGC
>CAZPJF010000299.1:0-4699 GCA_964586095.1 uncultured Gemmatimonas sp.
AGCGCCCCGGCGGCGAGGGCGCCGGCGGCGCCGGCGCAGGCCCAGAGGAGCTCGCGGCGCGTGGGCATCGCGTCACATCGCCGCGAAGCTCGCCGCGGTGGCGAGGTTGAGCAGCACCCACGCCGCGCCGCCAAGGGTGGCGAGGCGCCAGGCGAGGCGCGTGCCCGTCACCGCGCGCCCGAGGCGCGTCACCCACCAGAGCCGCACGCGCAGCGCGAGCAGCAGCACGGCCCAGGCGATGAGCAGTGCTCCCGTCATGGGGAAGGCCGCCTGGAGGCCCCGGAGTGCGAGGCCGACCCGCGGCGACTCCGCCGGCGCTCCACGCCGCTCGTTCGCGGCGCGCAGCACCGAGTCGGCCTCGGGCGGGAGCGGCGCGTGGTCGAGCTCGCCGCGCAGGCCCTCGAACACCGCGAACGCCGGCAGCGCGGGCGCCGTGCGCGCGTCCGGCATGGAGGGCTGCGGCGGCGGCACGGGCTGCGTGCGCCAGTCGGGGAACGAGTCCCCGCGGAGCAGGAGCATGCGGAGGGCGAGCGTGATCGAGCCGGCGAGGTCGTTCTCCATCGCGAGCCGCTCGCGCGTGCCGTGCGGCGGCGCGCCGTCGCGCGCGCGGACGGCGGCGGCCGTCGCATCATCTCCCGCGCCCGCGCGCCGTCCGCGCGGCCGGCACGCCGCCAGCCGCGGCGCGAGCCGCGCATCGCCGTTCCGCGCGACGCAGTTGCCGACGCTCGTCGGGCCGGCGAGCGCGATGTCCGCCCGGCCGGAGTTCATCACGAGGTTCCGCGACACGAGGTTGCCGCGCGACGGCCACCAGTGCGCATCGATGATCGGCGCGACCAGCACGCCATGCGTGGCGTGCCCAACGACCACGTTCTCCTCGACGACGTTGTCGTCGCCGCCGCCGATCAGGATGCCATGCCCCCACGCGATCGGGCCGAGTCCCTTGCCGGGCGCGGTGCGGCTGTTGTTGTCGTGGATCAGGTTGCCGCGGATCACGGTGTGGTGCTGCGGCGGATACAGCTCGGTGTCGAGCGAGTTCGGCACGAGCCCGCCGCGGTTGTACCGCCAGGTGCTGCTCAGGATGTGCAGGTCGCCGCTCGAGTTGGTCCCGGAGTACCCGAGCGTGTTGTGCTCGGCCACCACGCGCCGGATCACGGCGCGGCAGGGGTCGCACTGGCCGATGTAGAACCCCGCGTCGGGCGAGCCGCTCGCGTAGCTGTCCTCGATCAGGCCGTCCTTCGAGTCGAAGGCGTAGATGCCATAGTCGCCGTTGTTGTACGCCGTGAGGTAGCGGCCGCGATAGCCGGTCACGCCGTTCCAGAAGACGCCGTTGAAGGTGTGGTGGCGCACGGTGAGGTTCTCCACCGCGACCGCGTCGGCGAGGACGTTCACGCCGTTGGGGCGCAGGAACTCGCCGTCGAGGACCACCGCGTTGCGGTCCACGCCGCGGATCACCAGGGACGGCGTGGTGACCGTGACCTCTTCCTTGTAGGTGCCGGTGTCGACCAGGACGAGGTCGCCGGGCTGCGCGGCGTCCACCGCCCCCTGGATGGTCGGGTACTGCCGCGGCACGTGCCGCGTGACGCCGCTCGGCTCGGCCACCGCCGGGATCCGCCCCGTCGCACCGCCGGCGTACGGCACGTCGCCCACGACGATCGCGCCCGCCATCCCGCGCCCGTCCCGCGTGCCGTGATACGAGCAGTAGTACTCGTACACGCCGGCGGCGGCGAGGGTGAGCTGCTGCTTGCCTCCGGGCGCCACGGCGCCCGTGTCGAGCGCGGACGGCCACCTGGCCGGATCCACCGGCACGATGTTGTGCGGGTTCCGGCCGTTGTTGGTGAAGGTGACGCCGGCGCCGGCAGGGATGCGCACGACGGGGGCGTTGAAGGCGTTGTCGTGCATCTTCACCTGCGTGGCGCCCTGGGCGGCGGGGTCGCAGGCGGTGAGGAGGGCGAGGAGGGCGGCGAGGGGGGAGCGCATCAGCGGCGAAGATGACCGGTGGCATCGAGGAGTCAAGCCGCGTCTCGCAAGTCCGTTCAAGCGGCGGCCGGCCGCCACGGACTTCACTCCACGCATGCGCCTCACACTCCTCCGGGCCCTCGGCGAGCGCGTGATCCCGCCCGCGGCGCTGCTCGCCCTCGCGGCGCTGGCCGCGTGCGCGCCGCGCGACGGCGCGACGCGCGCGGAGGCCGCGGCCGAGCTGCGGGCGCTCTACGAGGCCGACCAGTCGGACCGGCGTCCACCGCCGCCGGGACTCTCGATCGCCGCACGGGACAGCCAGATCGCCGCGACGCTGGCGCGGGACAGCACCCGGCGCGCGCGGGTCCGCGAGCTGGTCGCACGCGACCGCGTCTCGACCGCCGACGGCTTCGCGCACGCGGCGATGATCATCAACCACGCGCACGACACGGCGAGCTACCACTTCGCCCACGGCCTGGCGATGCGCGGGCTCGCCCTCGAGCCCTCCCATCGCGAGGCCGGGCGCCTCGCCGCCATCACGGCGGACAACCTCCGCTGGCGGCGCGGGGAGCCCACGTGGTACAGCATCAAGGTCCGCGGCGGGCTGCGCGAGCCTCCGGTCGCGCATCCGCTCGACTCGACACGGATCCCCGAGGCGGAACGCGTGCGCCTCGGCTTCGACTCGCTCGCCGTGCAGCGGCGACAGGTCGAGGCGATGGTGCGCGCGTGGAGGCCGCCCCGGTAGGCCGCGTCCGGACGGGCGCACGGGGCGACGCGTCGAGGGTAAGTTCAGGACGGCGCGATCGAAGCGCGCCACGGTCTCCGCCACGCATCCCGCACCCGCTCCCCCATGCCACGCCCGATCCGCGCCCTCACCCTCGCGCTCGTCCCGTTCGCCGTCGGCACCCTGGCCCTCGGCGCCCTCGCCGCGCTCGCGCCCGCGACGGCGCTCGCCCAGGTCGCCGCCGCCCCGCCCGGCAAGCCCTACCAGTTCACCATCGAGGACTACGCGCGCGCCGAGCGCTTCCTGAACGCGTCGGCCGGCCCGCTCGTGAGCGGGCAGGCCGGGCGCCCGAACTGGATCGGGGAGTCGGCCCGTTTCTGGTACCGCGCCTCGGGCGTCGGCGGCACGGGCCAGTTCTGGCTCGTCGATCCGGCGCGGAAGACCCGGGTCCCCGCCTTCGACCACGCGAGGCTCGCCGCCGCGCTCGGCGCCGCGACCAACACGCGCGTCGACGCCGACCGGCTGCCGTTCATGGCCTTCGACCTCGCCGCCGACGCGAGGTCACTCACCGCGACGGTGCGCGGGCAGCGCTGGCGCTGCGACCTCGCGGCGTACACCTGCGCCGACGCCGGACGCCCGCGGCAGGCGCCGCCCAACTCGAGCGTATCGCCCACGGGCGAGTGGGCCGTGTTCATCCGCGAGCACAACCTGTGGGCCAAGCGGATGGATGACGCGGGCCGCGAGGTGCAGCTCACCACCGACGGCATCAAGGACTTCGGCTACGCGACGAACAACGCGGGGTGGGTGCACAACAACAACCCGGTGGTGTCGTGGTCGCCCGACGGCAGGTCGCTCGCGACCTTCCAGCACGACGGGCGCGGCGTGCGCGACATGCACCTCGTGTCGACCAACGTGGGCGCCCCGCGGCTCGAGTCGTGGAAGTACCCGCTCCCGGGCGACTCGGTGATCTTCCGCGTGGCGCGCGTGGTGATCACGCTCCCCGACGCGAACGGCGCCGGCGCCAAGGTGACGCGCCTCCGCATGGACGTGGACCAGCACCGCTCCACCGTGAGCGACCACATCGCGTGCGGCGGCGGCGTCTGCGACCTGCAGTGGCATGAGGACGGCTCGCGCATCGCGTTCATCTCGAGCTCGCGCGACCACAAGCAGGCCTGGCTGCGCGTGGCGGACGCCGCGACCGGCGAGGTCCGCACGCTGCTGCACGAGACGAGCGCCACGCAGATCGGAGACGCGTCGCACCCGGAGGACCTCTGGAAGGTGCTGCCGGCGACCAACGAGTTCATCTGGTGGTCCGACCGCGACGACTGGACGCACCTCTACCTGTACGACCTCACGACCGGCCAGCTGAAGAACCGCATCACCACCGGCGTGGGCAACGTGAGCGGGATCGTGCGGATCGACGAGAAGGCGCGGCAGGTGTGGTTCACCGCGCACGGCCGCGAGCCGGGGCGCGACCCGTACTTCGAGCACTTCTACCGCATCGGCTTCGACGGGAAGGGGCTCACGCTCCTCACCCCCGAGCCGGCGAACCACACCGTCGCGCTCTCGCCCGACGGGCGCTTCTTCACCGACACCTACTCCACCCCCGACACCCCGCCGGTGACGGTCGTCCGCGACCGGAACGGGCGCCTCGTGCAGGAGCTCGAGAAGGCCGACATCACGGCGCTCGTGGCGAGCGGGTGGCGCGCGCCGATCCCGGTGACGGTCAAGGCGCGCGATGGCCAGACCGACCTCTTCGGCCTGATGTACGTCCCGACGCACCTCGACCCGGCGAGGAAGTACCCGATCATCAACCACATCTACCCGGGCCCGCAGTCGGGCTCGGTGGGCACGCGCAACTTCGTCCCCGCGCGCGGCGACAACCAGGCGCTCGCCGAGCTCGGGTTCATCGTGGTCGAGCTCGACGGCATGGGCACGCCGGGGCGCTCCAAGGCCTTCCGCGACTTCTACGACGGCCGGATGAACGACAACACGATCCCCGACCAGGTGGCGGGGATG
>CAZPJF010000300.1:0-4694 GCA_964586095.1 uncultured Gemmatimonas sp.
GATGAGGAAAGTCTTGGGATCCATAGGAAAGGCTGAGGGCTGTGGGCTGTGGGCGGGTCGGGGGGCTTGCGCGGCGTGGGGGGCGCGGGGCGGGGGGCCGCGCTCCCCTCTGCCCTCTGCCCTCTGCCTTCTGCCTTCTGCCCTCAGAACCTGATGCCGATGGTCACCGGCAGCGTGTTGATGGACGTGCCGTCCGTGTCGATCACGACGTACTTCACCTCGGTGAAGTATCGCTTCCCGAAGTCGTACCCCACCCCGAAGTTGAAGGCCAGGTCGGTGTCGTCGGTGGAGCCGAGGCCGTCGATGTCGATCTTCCAGTTGTACATGCCGATGCCGCCCAGGAGGTACGGCTTGAGGGCGCTCGACGTCTGGATCGGGTAGACCAGGTTGGCCATGCCGCCGATGAGCATCCAGCTGCCGTCGACGCCGTCGGAGAGGCCGTAGCGGCCGAGGTCGAGGTTGAGGCGGAGCTTGAACTTCTCGCCGAGCCCGGCCTGCCAATGGCCGCCGATGTGGAAGCCCAGGTCGGCCGTCTCGCCGAAGTCCCCCGTGGGGAGCGCGACGCCGCCGCTCACGCCGAAGGGCGTGGGAGCACTCATCTGCGCGGTGGCCGTGCCCGAGGCGGCGAGGAGGAGGGCGGTGGCGGCGACGAGGCCGCGGAGCGTGCTGCGGAGCATGGGAGGCCTTCCGGGACTGGGTGGGTGGAGAAACGAAAGACGGGAGCAGGACCGAGGCCCGCTCCCGCCTTCGACCATCAGGGTACGATCAGAACTTCCAGCGGAACACGACCGGGAGCGAGTTCGTGGCCTCGTCCTCGGTCATGATCGAGCGGTACTTGGCCTCGATCGCCCAGCGATCCTTGCCGAAGCCGAGGCCGACGTTCCAGGCGAGGTCACCCTCGCTGTCCGAGCCGAAGCCATCGATGTCGATCGTCTGGTTGTAGAAGCCCAGGCCCGCGAGGCCGTACACGCCCTTGTCCGCGAACGGGAAGATGGCGTTCACCGTGCCGCCGAGCTGCGAGATGCTGCCGTCGATGTCCGAGAGGCCATGCCGCGTCCAGTCGACGTCGAAGCGGACGTTGAGCTTGCTGATCATCATCGCGTACGAGCCGCCGATGCCGAAGCCCATGTCGGCGACGTCACCGAGGTCGCCCATCGGCAGGGCGACGCCACCGGCCACCGAGAAGCGCCCGCTGGCGGCGGCCTGCGCCGACGCGGTGGTGGAGACGGCGGCGAGGAGCGCTGCTGTGGCCGCGAGGCCACGAAGGGTACGAACGAACATGCTGAACTCTCCTGTGGGGAAGGGTGTGCTGCGTGGATCGACCTGCCTAGCCGGGAAACACTCACAGTCCAGACGAGCACCGTGCGGTCAGGTAACGCCCGACCCGGCATCGGCGGTGGCCGGGCGCTCCTCGATCTCGTCCTCGAGCTGCTGCCGCCGGAGCAGGGTCCAGTACCGCCCCCGCGCCGCCAGCAACGCCTCGTGACGACCCTGCTCCACCACCCGCCCCTCGTCGAGCACGATGATCCAGTGCGCGTCGCGGATCGCGGTGATGCGGTGGGAGGCGATCACGGCCGTGCGGCCGACGAGCGCCTCGCGCAACCCCCGGAGGATCGCGGCCTCGGTCTGGGTGTCGACCGCGGACAGCGCATCATCGAGGATCACGACCGACGGGCGACGGGCCAGCGCGCGTGCCATCGCGGCCCGCTGCTTCTGCCCGCCCGACAGATTGACACCCCGCTCCCCCAGCAGGGTCGCATCGCCGGAGGGGAACGAGGCGATCGCCTCGGTGAGCTGGGCGACGCCGGCAGCCCACCGGGCGTCGTCCGCGCTCGCCGCGCCGTACGTCAGGTTCTCGAGGATGGTTTCGGAGAAGAGCAGGCTCTCCTGCGGCACGAAGCCGATCTCGCGGCGCAGGGTGTCGAGGGGGAGGTCGCGGAGGTCCACGCCGTCGAGCAGGATCCGCCCGCGGGTGGGGTCGGCGAGGCGGGGGATGAGCTCCAGCAGCGCGGTCTTCCCCGCGCCGGTCGCGCCCACCACCCCCAGCGTCGCGCCCGCCGGCACCTGCACGCTCACCTCGTGGAGGACCTCGCGCGGCGGGTGGCCATCGCGGGTGGGGTACGCGAACGAGACCGCTTCGAACGTGAGCGCCCGTCCACCGGAGGTCGGCGGGAGGGCGCGCGGCCCGCGCGCGGGGGCGGGGTCGCGGATCACCGGCTCCGCGTCGAGCACCTCGAGGAGACGGGTCATCGACGCCGCGCCGCGCTGGAACAGGCTGGTCACCCAGCCGAGCGCGATCAGCGGCCAGGTGAGGTTGGCGAGGTAGAGGCCGAAGGCGACGAACGCGCCCACGGTGAGCGTGCCGCGCAGCACCATGGCGCCGCCGAGCCCCAGCACGGTCGCGGCGCCGAGCCCGGCCAGCAGCGTGAAGGAGGGGTTCATCAGGCCGTTCAGCCGCACCAGCCGGAGGTTCCGGTCATGGTACTCCTGGCTCAGTGCCTCGAAGCGCGCGAGCTCGGCCGCCTCCTGCCGGTAGGCGCGCACGATGCGCACCCCCGAGAGGTGCTCCTGCACGAGGGTCGTGAGATCCCCGAACTGCGCCTGCACGCGCTCGAATCGCTCGTGGATCGCGCGTCCGAGGCGGAACATCACGAGGGGGAGCGGGGCCATCGGCAGCAGCGCGAGGAGCGTGAGCCGTGGGCTGATCGCGACCATGAAGCCGAGCGCGAAGAGGCCGCCGAAGATGGTGTTGGTGAGGTACATCACCGCCGGGCCGGCGGCCATGCGCACCGCGCCGAGGTCGTTCGTGAGCCGGGCCATCACCTCGCCCGTGCGCATGCGGCCGTACCAAGCGCTGTCCAGGTGTGTGAGGCGCGCGAAGAGGGCGTCGCGCAGGTCGTTCTCGATCACGCGCGAGACGCCGTTGAGGATCTCGCGCATGCGGAACCGGAACCACCCCATCACGAGGGTGAGCGCCACGAGCGCGCCCGTGATGCCGAGGAGGGTGCGCATCGGCGCGCCGGCGCCCATGGCGTCGATGGCGCGGCGAATCATCGAGGGGATGAGGCTGTACAACGCGGTGGAGACCGCGACGCAGCTGAGGCCCGCGGCGAACCGCCAGCGGTAGGGCCGCATCCATGGAAGGAGCCGAGCGAGCGATGTCACGATCGGGCCCTGCGTTGCGCGCGGCGTTCCCATCCACCCAAATTCACCCTGTCCAGACGACCCCCACACCGGAGATGCCCATGTTCTCGAATATTACCCGGCGCGCGATCGCGCCGCTCTTGCTCGTCGCGCTGGCGACCGCCTGCGGCGGCGGCGGCGAAGGCACCGACACCGCGGCGCGCGACATCGAGCTCGCGCCCGCGGATTCCGGCGCGCCCGTGAATGACCAGCCGGCGGCACCGGCCACCCAGCCGGCGCCGGCACCGGCCGCGACGACCCCGGCCCCCGCCCCCGCGCCGCGCCCTGCCGCGACGACCCCGACCAAGGCCGCGCCGACGCCGGCGCGCACCGGCATCATCGCGGCCGGCACCTCCTTCATGGTGAAGACCGGCGCCCGCATGTGCACCAATACGCACAAGGCGGGTGACACCTTCACCGCCTCGCTCGACGCCGACGTCACCGGCACGAACGGCGCGCGCATCCCGGCCGGCTCGGTGGTCACGCTCCGCGTGACCGAGTCGCAGATCTCCAAGAACAGCAAGGACAACTGGAAGTTCGCGTTCGACGTGGTCTCGGTCGACATCGCCGGCAAGACCTACGCGGTGGAGGGCGACGTGACCAACGTGGCCACCATCGAGGCGGTCCGCTCGCAGAGCACCGGCCAGCAGGCGGGCAAGGTGGCGACGGGCGCCGCGGTCGGCGCGGTCGCGGGACAGCTGCTCGGCAAGAACACCAAGAGCACCGTCATCGGGGCGGCGGTGGGCGCGGCCGCGGGTGGTGCGGTCGCGGCGGGGACGGCCGACTACGAGGGCTGCCTGCCGGCCAACGGCACCATCACGATCGCCATCTCGCAGGCGCTGACCCTTCCGCGCGCCTGAGCGCGGCCCGATCCCGGTGGGACCGCCGCGCGCGGCGGGTCGCCACAGGGTCACTTCGCACACAGGGGGCTCCGCGCGCGGCGCGGGGCCCCCTGTCGCATCCCGCGTGAACGGGTTCGCGGCGGCCGCCCGCGCTCAATACCCGAGCGCCGCCCCGGCCCCGCGCGGCTCCTTCACGCCGTGCCAGCCCCCCTTCACCCGCATCACCGCGTTCACGTTCGCGATCCCCTGCGTGGACGTGATCACGTGCCCCATCGCGCGCAGCTGCACGATCGTCTCGTCGCTGAACCCCTGGGACTCGATCCGGATCTCGTCGGGGAGCGACTGGTGGTGCATCCGCGGCGCGCGCATCGCGTCGGCGAGCGTCATCCGGTGCTCGATCACGTTCAGGATCACCTGCGCCACCGCCGTGATGATGGTCGGGCCGCCCGCGGCGCCCACCACCAGCAGCACCTCGCCCTGCGGGTCGAGCACGATCGTCGGCGACATCGCCGAGAGCGGGCGCTTGCCGGGCTGCACGGCGTTCGCCTCCCCCTGCACGAGCCCGAACATGTTCGCCGCGCCGGGCTGCGCCGCGAAGTCGTCCATCTCGTTGTTCATGAAGAAGCCGCCGCCCGGGATCCAGACCGCCGAGCCGTAGCCGCCGTTGAT
>CAZPJF010000301.1:0-4689 GCA_964586095.1 uncultured Gemmatimonas sp.
AACGTGCCGACGATCGCGAGCGTGAAGCCGTACACGCCGCTCGAGCTCGCGGGGCGCGACCTCTACATCAAGGAAGGGTGCTTCAACTGCCACTCGCAGATGGTGCGCCCGCTGCGCCACGAGACCGAGCGGTGGGGGGAGTACAGCAAGCCGGGCGAGTTCGTCTACGACCATCCGTTCCTCTGGGGCTCGCGCCGCATCGGGCCGGATCTCGCGCGCGTGGGCGGCAAGTACCCCGACCTCTGGCACGTGCGCCACTTCGAGGAGCCGAAGGCCGTGGTGCAGAACTCCATCATGCCGACCTACGCGCACCTGCTGCGGCGGCCGATGGACTTCGACGGGATCCAGTCGCGCGTCGACGCGATGGTGATGCTCGGCGTGCCGTACGGCGACGCCGTGCGCACGGCGCCGGCGATGGCGCGCGAGCAGGCGGCGGGGATCGCGGCGAGCATCGAGTCGCAGGGCGGCCCGGCGGGGCTGGGGGACAAGGAGGTCGTCGCCCTCATCGCGTACCTGCAGCGGCTGGGCAAGGACCTCAAGGCGGCGCCGGCGGTGGCCGCGGGAGGTGCGCCGTGAAGCTCGTCGATGTCATGAGCGGCGCCGGGCTCTCGGCCTACGCGATCGTCGCGCTGCTGCTCTTCGTGATCGCCTTCCTCGCGATCGTGGTGCGCCTCTTCCTGCCGGGCGCCTCGGCGCAGCATGCGGCCGACGCGCGGCTCCCCTTCTCGGACGACGAACCGGGGCCCGCGGCGCGGGCCCGGGAGTGACCCGTGGCTGACCAGCAGCAGGACAAGCTCCTCGACCACGACTACGACGGCATCCGCGAGTACGACAATCCGATGCCGCGGTGGTGGCTCTGGATCCTCTACGCGACGATCGCCTTCGTCCCGTTCTACTACCTCGCGCCGGGGATGCTCGGCGAGAATGGCGGGAACGTGGCCGAGTACGAGCGCGACATGGCGGCGCACGCGGCGGCGCAGCCCCCCGCGGGCCCGACGATCACCGAGGCCCAGCTCGTCGCGCTCGCGCGCGACCGCGAGGCGGTCGAGGAGGGGCAGGAGGTGTTCGCGAAGAACTGCGCGGCCTGCCACGGGCCGGACGGCGGTGGCGTCATCGGCCCGAACCTCACCGACGATGCGTGGATCCACGGCGGCACGCCGCTCGCCATCCACACCACGATCACGGAGGGGGTGCTCGCGAAGGGCATGCCCGGCTGGGGCCGCCTGCTCAAGCCGGAGGAGGTCGACGAGGTCACGGCCTACGTGCTCTCCATCCGCGGCAGCCGGCCGGCGAACCCGAAGGCGCCCGAGGGCGTGGTCGACACCACCGCCGCGGCCGCACCGGGATCGTAAGGCCGCACGATGACCGCGCCGGCCGCTGGCGGCCGCGTCCTCGCCACGCTCAACGAGGACGGCACACGCCGCTGGATCCGCCCCAAGCCCGCGACGGGCAAGTGGCTGGTCCGGCGGCGGGCGGTCGCGTACGCGCTGATCGCGCTCTTCCTCGCGATCCCGCATCTCCGGATGGACGGGAAGCCGTGGATGCTGCTCGACCTGCCCCGCCGCGAGTTCACCTTCTTCGGCACGACCTTCCTCCCCACCGACACGCTGCTGCTGATGCTGCTCTTCGTGAGCACGCTCATCGGCATCTTCCTGCTCACGGCGCTCTTCGGCCGCGTGTGGTGCGGCTGGGGATGCCCGCAGACGGTCTGGATGGAGTTCCTCTTCCGCCCGCTCGAGCGGCTCATCGAGGGGGGGCCGAGCGCGTCGCGCGCGCTCGACCGCGACCGGCGGCACTTCGCCCCGCGGCGGCTCGTGAAGTACGCCGTGTACGCCGTGCTCGCCGCGGTGCTCGGCAACACCTTCCTCGCCTACTTCGTGGGGACCGACGAGCTGCGGCACTGGGTCCTGCACTCGCCGGCCGCGCACCCCACCGCCTTCGCGGTGATGGCGGTGACGACCCTCGCGGTCTTCCTCGACTTCACCTGGTTCCGCGAGCAGACCTGCCTGGTGGCCTGCCCGTACGGGCGCTGGCAGTCGGCGCTGCTCGACCGGCAGTCGCTCATCGTGGCGTACGACCAGGGCCGCGGCGAGCCGCGCGGCAAGGGCACCGGCGCGCGGCACGGCCTCGGCGACTGCATCGCCTGCAACGCGTGCGTGCTCACCTGCCCCACGGGCATCGACATCCGCGACGGGCTGCAGATGGAGTGCATCCACTGCACGCAGTGCGCCGACGCCTGCGACGACATCATGCGGAAGGTGGGCAGGCCCACCGGGCTCATCCGCTACACGTCGCAGGACGCGCTCGCGGGGCGGCCGCCGCGGATCCTGCGGACGCGCACCATCCTCTACCCGATCGCCTTCACGCTCTTCTTCGGCGGTTTCGTCTTCGCGCTCGTGATGCGCTCGCCGGCCGACGTCACGCTGCTGGGCGCGATCGGTGCGCCGTTCCGCCTCGAGGCGGACGGCCAGGTGGTCAACCAGGTGCGGGTCAAGGTCGCCAACCGCACCCACGAGGACCGCGAGTACGCGATCACCTACCTCGACGCACCGGGGGCGCGGCTCATCGCGCCCGAGAACCCGGTGCGGGTGCGCGCGGGGGAGACCGTGACGACCAGCGTGTTCGTGGTGCAGCCGCCCGCGCGCTTCACCGGCGGCGAACGGCGCGTGCGGTTCCGGCTGAGCGACGGGGACGACTTCGACCACGAGTACGCCTGGCGCCTGCTGGGGCCCGGGCGATGAACGCGACGCGGAGGGGGTGATGGCGGCGACGAAGGGATGGTACTGGCCCTGGCTGCTGGCCGCCGGGATGAGCGGCATCGTCGGCGTGAACACGTGGATGCTCTTCGCGGCGAACTCCGACGCGAACGGCGTCGTGGTGGAGCCCGACTACTACCGCAAGGCGGTGCAGTGGGACAGCGCCATGGCGCGGCAGCGCGAGAGCGCGGCGCTGGGCTGGCGCGCGACCGTGCGCCTCTCGGCCGTGCCGGCCGCGCCGCTCGCGGCCTCGGGCCTCTCGGCGCCCGACCCGACGCGCGCGCTCGAGGTCACGCTGCTCGACGGGGTGGGGGCGCCGCTCACCGGCGCGACCGTGCGCGCCACGCTCATCCACAACGCCGACGCGGGCCGCCCGGTCACCGCCGTCCTCACGGAACTCGGCGAGGGACGCTACGCGGCCGACCCGCGGCTCGCGCACCGCGGGATGTGGGAGGTGCGGATCGAGGCCGAGCGGTCGGCCGCGCGGTTCCTCACGAGCACGCGCGCCGAGCTCGCGCCGCCGCACGTCGACTGAGCCACCCGTGACCGCCCTCGCGCTCTCCGTGTTCGTCGCCGCGCTCCTCGGGAGCGTGCACTGCGCCGGCATGTGCGGGAGCTTCGCGTGCCTCGCGTCGGGCGGGGACGCGTCGCATGGACGGCACGCGCTCCGGAGCACGGCGGCGTACAACCTCGGCCGGCTCGTCGCGTACGCCGCGCTGGGCGCGATCGCGGGCGCGGCCGGTGCGGGGCTCGACCGGCTGGGCGCCGTGGCCGGCGTGGCGCGCCCCGCCGCGATCGCGGCCGGCGTGCTGCTGATGCTCTGGGGGCTCGCGTCCCTCCTCGCGCACCTCGGCGTGCGGCTGCCGGCGCTCGCCGTGCCGCCCGCGCTCGCCTCGCGCATCGCCCGGGGCGTGCGCGCGGTGCAGCAGCGGCCGCCGATGCTGCGCGGGCTCGCGCTCGGCCTGCTCACGGCGGCGCTCCCCTGCGGCTGGCTCTACGCGTTCGTCGCGACCTCCACCGCGGCGGGGAGTGCGCCGGCCGGTGCGCTCGTCATGGCCGCCTTCTGGACCGGCACGGTGCCGATGATGGCGGCCGTGGGGCTCGGGGCGCAGCGGCTGCTGGGGCCCGCGCGGCGGCACCTCCCCGCGTTCACGGCCGTCGTGCTGGTCGTGCTTGGCGCGCTCACCGTCGCGGGGCGGTTCGCCCCGCACGCACACGGGATGCCGCCCGGGGCGGCGTCGACGGCCGGGACCCTCCCAGCCGCGCCATCCGCGCGTGCGCCGCTCCCCGCTCCCGCCGCCGCCGATGGGCACCACGACCACCGCTGACCTCGCGCTCGCCGCCCCCGCGGCCGCGGCGACCTGCGCCCATTGCGGCCTCGCCGCGGCGCCGGGCGAGGCGCGCGTGGTGGACGGCGCGACCTACTGCTGCGCCGGCTGCGAGACCGCGGCGGCGATCATTCGGCAGAGCGGGCTTGGCGGCTTCTATGCGCTGCCCGAGCGGCGCGCGGCCCGGGTGGCGGCGAGCGGACGGAGCTTCGCCGAGTTCGACCACGAGGCGTTCCAGGCGGCGCACCTGACCCGCCGCGCCGACGGCCTGCACGAGATCGCGCTCTACCTGGAGGGCGTGCACTGCGCCTCGTGCGTCTGGCTCGTGGAGCGGCTGCCGCTCGTCGTCCCCGGGGCGATCCAGGCCGAGCTCGACGTGACCCGCGCGCTGGCCCGGCTCGCCTGGGACCCGCAGGCGACGTCGCTCTCGGCGCTCGCGCGCGCGCTCGACCAGCTCGGCTACCGGCCGCATCCGTACCGCGGGCGCCGCGCCGACGAGGCGCGGCGCGCCGAGGACCGCGCGATGCTCACGCGCATCGGCGTGGCGGGTGCGATCGCGATGAACGTGATGGCGATCTCGCTCGCGCTCTACTCGGGGCTCTTCG
>CAZPJF010000302.1:0-4676 GCA_964586095.1 uncultured Gemmatimonas sp.
CTGGTGCGGCCGAGGCGGAGGGACCGGCGGCGAAGGTCGGGCATCGCGAGGAGTGGGGGGTGGCATTCCAAGATACCCCGTTCGGCCCAGATCAGTGGCATCGACGGCGGTGGGACTCCTCGTCGTGCGGCACGGACACAGCGGCTCGCCCGGCGCCGTCACGTCGTGCGAGTCCCGCGCGGCGCGGTCGCCACCGTTCGCAGTTGCCGAGCGGAGTGCGGGACGCGACCTTCCCCGCGGTACTTCCCCCACTCCCCCGCATGCCTGGCCTGTCCGACTCCTACTTGTGGCGCAACGTCGTCGCGCGGACGGTGGCGTTCTACGCCGTCACCGGCGCGATCTTCTACTGGTTCCGCGACGTCGCGCCGATCGCCGCCGGGATATTCGACCCCGGGCGGGCGGAGGAGCTGGTGCGCGGGTTGCCCGGCCCCGGCACCGCGCCGGTGGCGGTCCCGGTCGCGCTCCCCTCGGCGCTCGCCACGGTGGTGGCGATGCTCACCGCGCTCGTCACCGCGCTCCCGGTGGCGTGGATCTACACGCTCACGCGCCGCAAGAAGGGTTTCCAGCAGTCGGTCGTGCAGACCTACCTGATCCTCCCGGTGGTCGCGGCCGCGATCGTGGTGATGGTGAAGACGTCGCTCGCGCTGGCGTTCTCGCTCGGCGGCATCGTGGCGGCGGTGCGGTTCCGCACGTCGCTCGATGACAGCAAGGACGCCGCCGGCATCTTCGTCGTGATCGGCATCGGGATGGCGGCGGGCGTCGCCCCCGAGATCGCGTGGGTGATCTCGATCGGCTTCAACGCGCTGATGCTCGGGCTCTGGTGGACCGACTTCGGCCGGCCGGTCGCCCTCGAGGGGAAGGTCGCCGAGAAGAAGCTCGAGCGGGTCCTGCAGACGGCGAACCGCACGGGGATGTTCCTCGCGCGGATGGACGACGAGGTGCTGAAGTCGATGTCGCCCGAGCAGCTCGAGGCGCTCGCGGACCGGGCGTGGCGGCGGCGGAAGCGGAACGACCCCGACCTGGCCGAGGACGACACCGCGCCCGAGGAACGCCCTCGCTGGGACCGCATGCTGCGGATCAAGACGGTCGAGGTGGACCGGGCGCGCGCACTCTGCGAGCCGAAGTTCGCGGGGCTCTTCAAGCAGTGGAAGTACCTTGGCAGCGTGAAGGAGAACGACCTCCGCGTCCTCGAGTACGGCGTGGTGCTCGCGGACACCGTGACGCCGGGCGTCGTCTCCGACGACCTCGGTACGTTCCCCGACTCGCCGCTGCGCGGCGTGGAGATGCGATGAGCCACCCGTGCCCGGCGCGCCCTGCGGTCCTCGTCGCCGCGGTGGTCGGCCTGCTGGCCGTCGCCCTGCCCTCCTCCGCCCCGGCGCAGGTGCTGTTCCGCGCCGACGCGCCCCTCACGCTCACGCTCACGACCAACCTGCGCGACCTGCTCCGCGAGCGCGATTCCACGGCGCTGCGATGGTTCGGCGCCGAGATGGCGTACGCCGATTCCACCGGCGCCGAGCGGCGGCTGCCCGTGGAGCTGCGCGCGCGCGGCCATTACCGCCGGCAGGCGCGCAACTGCACCTTCCCGCCCCTCTTCCTGCGGGCGGACCGCACCACGCGCGAGGGGACGATCCTGCAGGGCAACCCGCGGCTCAAGATCGTCACGCCCTGCCGCCCGAACATCGACGAGTACCAGCAGTACATCTATCTCGAGTACCTGGTCTACCGCACCCATGCGGCGATCCAGCCGGTGCACCACCGCACCCGGCTCATCAACGTCACCTACCGCGACTCGACCGATCGCGTGAAGCCGATCACGGTGACCGGCTTCTTCCTCGAGATCGGCGAGGAGGTCGCGGACCAGCACGGCCTGGAGTACAGCGAGGAGCCGGGGGCGGTGTGGGACGATGTCGACACGCCGACGCTCGACCGGCTCGCGCTCTGGGAGTTCTGGATCGGGAACACCGACTGGTCCCTCTCGGCGCTGCACAACGTGGAGCTCTACCGGAACAAGGCAGGCGACTTCATCCCGGTCGCGTACGACTTCGACTGGACGGGGGCCGTGAACACCCGGTACGCGTTCCCGCAGCCGACGCTCGGCATCCGCACCGTGCGCGAGCGCCTGCACCGCGGGCCGTGCCGCACGGCGGCGCAGTGGGCGCCGACGATCGCGCACTTCCAGGCGAAGCGGGCCGCGGTCGACTCCATCTGGGCGCTCCCCATCGAGGGGCTCGACGACCGCCGCCGGAAGGACTCCAAGAACTTCCTCGACCAGCTCTGGCCGATCCTCGAGGACCCGCGGCGCTTCAACCGGATGGTGGTCACCACCTGCCAGAAGCAGGGGAACTGAGCGCGGGGGCGGTCCGCGCGGGAGCAGACCGCGCGGGAGCAGACCGCGCGGGCGATCAGCGCGAGCGGTCAGCCGTCGCGCAGTGCCTCGAGGAACGCCGCGCCGTAGCGTTCGAGCCTGGACGGCCCCACGCCGTGCAGCCGCGCGAGCTCCGCGGCACTGGCCGGCCGCGCGCGCGCCATCTCGCGCAACGAGCGGTCGGGGAACACGACGTAGGCGGGCACCTCCTCGTCCCTGGCCAGCCGGCTGCGGAGCGCACGGAGCGTGTCGAGGCGGGCGCTCTCCTCGCGCGTCAGCGGCGGGTCGGTGGCGCCCGCCGCACCGCGGGCCTCGGCGCGCGAGGCCGGCCGTGACCCCGCCCCGGGCTCGGCACGCGCCGCCGCGCCCGACCGTGCGCGGCGCCCCGCGCCCTTGCCGCCGCGGACGATGCCTTCGCTCGCGGTGAGCCGCGTGCCCAGGCAGTTGTCGCACCCTTCGCACTTGGGCCGCGCCGCGGGATCACCGAAGTAGCGGAGGACGAAGGCGCGGCGGCACTGGTCCGTGTAGGCGTACTTCTGCACCATCTCGAGCTTGCGGAGCTCGCCGCGCCGTCGGCGCTCGAGCCCGGCCCAGTCCACCGGCCACGCGTCGAGCCCCCTGGACGGATCGGTGAGGGAGATCCCCTCGCCGAGCCGCCGCCAGACCACCATCTGCCGCGCCTGCAGGCCGTCGAGGAGGACGGCCGCTCCCGCCGCGCCGCCGAGCCCCGGCGGAAGGGCGTCGAGATCCGCGACGATGCCAGTGTGGAACGCCTCGCCCGCGCGGCGCCAGAGGGAGCGGAGGAGGGCGAGTTCGAGGCCGTTCTCCCGCTCCGTGAGTTCCGACTTGATGCGCGCCGGTGTGGCGAGGAGCCGCACCTGTGCCTGCGTGCGCGAGGCGTCCGCGACCGCGAGCGCCCCGGCACGCGCCAGGATCCGCAGCGCCGATTCCGCCTCGCGATCGCTCACCTTGCCGCGTGCGGAGGCCGCGATGGTCGCGGCGTCGGCGGTCACGAGCCCCTGCGCGTCGGCGAGGCGGAGGCAGGCGTCATGCACCGCCGCGATGACGTCGCGTTCCGGCAGCGCGCCCTTGATGAAGAACTCGTGGGTGAAGCGGTCCGGGAACGCGTGCAGGAGGATGGCGGTCGCCGGCTGCCGGTCGCGGCCCGCACGGCCGGCCTCCTGGTAGTAGGCCTCGAGCGTCCCGGGCATCGCGTGGTGCACGACGAGCCGGACGTTGGGCTTGTCGATCCCCATGCCGAAGGCGTTGGTCGCGACGATCACGCGGGCGCGCTCGCTCATGAACGCGTCCTGCACCTCGGCGCGGTGCGCGTCGTCCAACCCGGCATGGTAGGCCACGGCGGCGACACGGGCATGCTGCAGCATCGTGGCGATGCGCTCCACCGTCTTCCGCGTGCTCGCGTACACGATCGCCACGCCGTCGTCGGTCCGCGCGCGGAGGAGGTCGATGAGCGTCGCGTCCTTGGCGGCGTCGTTCCGGGTGGCGATGACGTGATAGGTGAGGTTCGTGCGGTCGAAGCCGGTGAGCACGAGGGCCGGGTCGCGGAGCGCCAGCTGGCGCGCGATGTCCTCGCGCACCTCGGGCGTCGCGGTCGCGGTGAGCGCGACGGTGGGCGGGGCGCCGAGCCGCTCCCGCACGTCCTTCACGCGCAGGTAGCTGGGACGGAAATCATGCCCCCACTCGCTGATGCAGTGCGCCTCGTCGACGGCGAGCAGCCGCACGCCGACGGCCCGGAGACGTTCCGCCGTCGTGCCGAGGTCGAAGCGCTCCGGCGCCACGTAGAGGAGCTTCACCTCGCCGCGCTGGACGCGCGCCATGCGGTCGCTCACTTCGGCGGCCGAGAGCGTCGAGCTCACGAAGGTGGCCGGCAGCCCGCGCGCGACGAGCGCATCGACCTGGTCCTTCATGAGCGAGATGAGCGGCGAGATCACCACCGTGAGCCCGTCGAGGAGGAGCGCGGGCACCTGGTAGCAGAGCGACTTGCCGCCGCCCGTGGGCAGCACGACCAGCGTGTCGCGCCCCGCGAGGACGGCGCTCACCGCCTCGGTCTGGCCGGGCCGGAAGTCCGGATACCCGAAGCGCTCCTGCAGGAGCGCGCGCGCCTCGTCGAGGCGGGAGGAGCCGGCGGGCGGCGCGGAGGTCACGGCGAAGGATAACCGCGCGTGACCGGTTCGCGGCACCATCGCGTTGCGGCACGGCGCGCGGCGCCGCGCGCGCGGAGCGGACCGGCCGCGGCGCCGCGCCTCAGACCGCGCGGGCGAAGTGCCCGCGCGTGAACGCGTCGCCCACC
>CAZPJF010000303.1:0-4648 GCA_964586095.1 uncultured Gemmatimonas sp.
CTGCCCGGCGGCGGCAGCACGGTGCGCGTGCGCGCGCCCGGCGATGGGACCGTGCTGCGCCTCGACGAGGAGCACCCGCGCGTGGTCCCCGCCGGCACGCCGCTGCTGATGCTCGGCGCCACCGGCGCGCTCGAGGTGGTGGTGGACGTGCTCAGCACCGATGCCACCCGCGTCCCCGTCGGCGCGCGGATGCGGCTCGCGAGCGGCGCCGACACGGTGGAGGCGCACGTGCTGCGGGTGGAGCCCGTGGCGCACACCGTGCGCTCTGCGCTCGGCGTGGACGAACAGCGCGTCGCGGTGGTCGGCGACATCCATGACCCGGGAGGGCTCGGGCACGAGTTCGAGGTGCGCGCGCGGATCGTGCTCGCGCGCCGCGAGGGCGCCCTGGTGCTCCCCGCAGGGGCGCTCGTCCGGGACGGTGCGGGCTGGGCGGTGTTCGTCGTCGATTCGGGCGGGCGGGCGCGGCGCCGGCCGGTGACGGTGCTCGCGCAGGGCGCCGAGACGGCCGCGGTGGAGGCGATCGCGGAGGGCGAGGCGGTCGTGGTGCATCCGCCGGAGGCGCTCGAGGAAGGGATGCGGGTCCGTCCCGTGGCCGGTGCCGCTAGAATGTGAGTGGGCCCCGCCCCTGCCACCGACGTCACCCCAGCCCCATCGCCCCATGCGCCTCGTGCTCCGTGCGGCGTGCGCCGCCACCGTCCTCGCCCTCGCGCGCCTCGCCGCCGCGCAGGACCACACCCACACGCCGGGGATGGCGCACCCGTCGCCCGCCGCGGCGCCGGCGGTGAGCCAGCCCGGGCAGTCCGCCTTCGCCGCCCTCGCCGAGGCCGCGGCGATCCTCGCCGCCGACCCGACGACCGACTGGTCGAAGGTGGACCTCGAGGCGTTGCGCCGGCACCTCATCGACATGGATGACGTGGTGCTGCGGGCCGCGGTGGCGACCGAGCGGGTCGCCGGCGGGGCGCGCTTCACGGTGACCGGCGAGGGGCGCGTGGCCGGTGCGATCCGGCGCATGGCGACCGCGCACGCGGCGACGATGCGCGACGACGCGCGCGAGCGCGTGGTCGTGGAGGAAGTGCCCGGCGGGGTCCGGGTCACCGTGACCGCGGCCGGGGACGCCGACGGCCCGGCCGCCCAGCGCATCCGCGGCCTCGGCTTCGTCGGGTGGCTCGCCGCCGGCGGACATCACGGACCGCATCACCTGGCGATCGCGCGCGGCGGCGCGCCGCACCACCACTGACGCGGGGCGCGCACGGTGCTGTGCACGCCGAGCGCCCGCATCAGCGGCTGGGCGCAGTGGTGGCCGGCGCGCACGCAGACGCCCTCGACGTCGAGCGCCGTCGAGACGTCATGCGGGTGCACGTCCTCCACGCTGAAGCTCACGACGCCGCTCCGGCCCTCGGCGGTCGGCGTGCCGTGCACGGTCACGCCCGGGATCGCGGCGAGGGCGCGCATCGCCTGCGCCGTGAGCGCCACCTCATGCGCGCGCACGGCGTCCATGCCGAGCGCGTCGAGGTAGTCGCACGCCGCGGCGAGCCCCACCGCGGCCTCCACGTTCGGCGTCCCCGCCTCGAACTTGTGCGGCAAGGCGTTCCACGTGGTGTGGTCGTCGTGCACCCACTCGATCATGTCGCCGCCGAAGTGGTACGGCGGCATCGCCTCGAGCAGCGCGCGGCGCATCACGAGGCCGCCGCTCCCCATCGGGCCGCCCATCTTGTGGCCACTGAACGCATAGGCGTCCACGCCGAGGGCGTCCACCTGCACGCGGAGGTGCGGCACGGCCTGCGCGCCGTCGCACACCACGAGAGCGCCGGCTGGTGCGCCGGCTGGTGCGCCGGCTGAGGCACCTGCCGGTGCGCCGGCGGGTGCAGCGCCCCCGGTTCCCGCCGCGCCACGGGCGCCTTCGCCTGCGGCGCCACCCGAGCGCTCGCGCGCGATCCGCACGATGTCGCCCACCGGGTTGATCGTCCCGAGCGCGTTCGAGACGTGCCCGAACGCCACCACCCGCGTCCGCGCGTCGACGAGTCGGGCGAGCATCGCGAGGTCCACGGCGCCTGCGGCGTCGAGCTCGCAGATCCGGAACTCCGCCCCCGTCGCCAACGCGAGCTGCTGCCAGGGGACGAAGTTCGCATGGTGCTCCATCCGCGTGACGACCACGTTGTCGCCGGCGCGCACGTGGGCGCGCCCCCACGTGGCGGCCACGAGGTTGATCGCCTCGGTCGTGCCGCGGGTGAAGATGAGCGAGTCCGCGTCCGCCACGCCGAGGAAGCGCACGATGCGCGCGCGGGCGTCGTGATACGCCTGCGTGGCGGCCGCCGAGAGCGCGTACGCCCCGCGATGCGGGTTCGCGTTCTGCGTCGTGTAGTACGCGCGGATCGCGTCCAGCACGCTGCGCGGCTTCTGCGCGGTGGCCGCCGAGTCGAGGTAGACGAGGCCCGGTTGCCCCGCGAGGAGCGGGAAGTCGCCCCGCGGCGCGAGGGCGTGGGGATCGCCGTGCTGCATCAGGTGCCCGCTCATCGTTCGCTCACTCCGGCGCCCCGCGGGCGCGGTGTCGTGCTGCGGTCTCTCGCCGCCGTCCCCTGCCGCGGCGTGCCGTGCCGGCGCCGCCGCGCTCAGCGCGCGCGCCGGACCCAGATCCGTCCGTCGCGCTCCTCCACCTCGTACCGCACCAGGTCCTCGTCGGCGGGGCCGCGGAGCACCTTTCCCGAGCGGCAGTCGAACCGCGCGCCGTGCCAGCAGCACTCGAGCTCGCCGTTCGCGTACAGCGTGCCCTCGCTGAGCGGGAACTCGGCGTGCGGGCAGTGGTCCTTCACCGCGAAGAGCGCACCCTGGTGGCGGCCGATGCAGAGCGGCGTGCCGTTCTCGTGCCGTCCCTGCCGCACCGCGCCGTCGGCGATCTCGCCAGCCGCCGGCCCGCTCACCGGGGCGAAGCCGTCCGCGGTCACACGCCCGCGCCGGTGTGCACCGCCACCTCGGGCTCGTGGCCGTCCATCGCGTTCTTGAGCGCGTGCCAGGCCAGCGACGCGCACTTCACGCGCATCGGGAACTTCGACACGCCGGCGAGCGCGCGGAGCTGGCCCAGCTCCTTGGCCGTCGCCGGGTCGGTCTCCGTGCCCGTCACGAGGCGGTGGACCTTCTCGAAGATCGCCGCCGCCTCCGCGCGCGTGCGTCCCTTCACCGCCTGCGTCATCAGCGACGCCGACGCCTTGGAGATCGCGCAGCCCACGCCCTTGAAGGTCACGTCGGCGACGCGGTCCCCGTCGAACCGGAGCCAGACCGTGAGCGCGTCGCCGCAGTTGGGGTTGCGGCCGTCCGCCGCGCACGTCGCGTTCGGCAGCTCGCGGAAGTTCCGCGGGCGCCGGTAGTGGTCCAGGATGATCTCCTGGTAGAGCGCGTCGAGCGCGGCGTCGTCGGCCACCGGACCGCTACTCCAGCCGGAGGTGCGTGAACCGCTCGAAGACCGCGCGCTCGAGCGCGAGCCGGAGCGAGTCGATCTCGATCGTCTCGAGCACCTCCGCCGCGAAGGCGTAGGTGAGGAGCGCCCGGGCGCTCTCGGCCCCGATCGCGCGGCTCTTCAGGTAGAAGAGCGCCTGCTCGTCGAGCTTGCCGATCGTCGCGCCGTGCGTGCACTTCACGTCGTCGGCGAAGATCTCGAGCTGCGGCTTGGTGTCCACGCGCGCCTTCTCCGAGAGGATCAGCGCCTTGTTCGTCTGCTTGCCGTCGGTCTTCTGCGCGACCGGGTCCACGTAGACCTTCCCGTTGAACACGCCGTGCGACTCGCCGTCGAGGATCCCCTTGTACAGCTCGCGCGAGGCGCAGGCCTCGGCGAGGTGCTCCACGAAGGTCTGGTGGTCGGCATGCTGCGCCCCGTCGAGCAGGTAGAGGCCGTTGAGGCGCGCCTCGCTCCCCGTCCCGGCGAGCTTGGTGTAGATGTTCGTGCGCGAGAGCGCCGCGCCCGCCGCGAACGAGAACGAGTGGTAGACCGAGTCCCGCCCCTGCGTGACCTGCGTGGTCCCGACGTGGAACGCCTCGGTCGCCTCGCGCTGGAGCTTGTAGTGGTCCACGCGCGCGCCGTTCCCCACCGCGATCTCGGCGACCGCGTTCACGAGGTAGCTCGCCTTGCCCAGGCTCGCGTAGCTCTCGACCAGCGTGAGCTGCGCCAGCGGCTCCGCCACCACGAGCAGGCGCGGGTGCATCGCCGCGCCCGCGGCCTGCGCGTCGGTGACGTGCAGGATGTGCAGCGGGACCTCCACCACCTCGCCCTTGGGCACCCGCACCACCACGCCGTCCTGCATGAACGCGGTGTTCATCGCGGTGAACGCCGCCCGGTCGAAGCCGGCCAGCGTGCCGAGGTGCTTCTGCACCCACTCCGGCTCCTGGCGGAGCGCCTCGGAGAGCGGGCTCACGTGCACCTCGGCCGGGAGCTCGTCGAAGTTCGAGAGCGCCGGCTCCAGCCGGCCGTTCACGAAGACGAGCCGGTGCCAGGCCCCGTCCACGAGGACGGGGTCCAGGTCCGCGAGCGTGAGCGTCGTGGGCGACGGCTTGACCGCCTTGAAGGTGCGCTCGGCGATCGGCGTGACCGAGGTGAAGTGCCAATCCTCGTCGCGCGTGGTCGGGAAGCCGAGCGCCGCGAAGCGCTCGAAGGCCTGCT
>CAZPJF010000304.1:0-4622 GCA_964586095.1 uncultured Gemmatimonas sp.
ACGCGCCGGATGCACTCGCCCGGCGAGGCCTGGCCGTACATGAGGTCGAAGAAGCCGGGCGCCGGCGGGATGCCGAAGACGTCGTGCACCGTGCCGCGGCGCGTCTCGGCGTCGATCAGGATCACGCGCTGGCCCTGGTGCGCCAGCGTCACCGCGAGGTTCACCGCGGTCGTGGTCTTGCCGTCGCCGGGGAGCGCGCTCGTCACCACGATCACGCGCGGCGCCTTGGGCGGCGTGAGGTAGTTGAGGTTGGTGCGCAGCGAGCGGTACGCCTCGGCCGCCGGCGTGTGGTAGTCGCGCCCGGTGGACGGGAGGAGCTCCTTGGGTTGCTCGCCCGCCGCGCCGACCGCGACCGGCGGCCCGAGGCGGTACGCCCCCGTGCGGGCCTGCTGCTGCAGGTTGGGGATGATCCCCACCACCGCGACGCCGGCGATGTTCGCGAGGTCGGCCTCGGTGCGGATGGTCGTGTCGAGCCACTCGCGCAGGAACGCGATCCCCACGCCCACCAGCAGCCCCGCGAGGACCGCGATCGCGAAGATGATCGCCTTGGACTGCGAGATCATCGCCGGCGCCCCGGCCGCCTCGTCGAGCACCTGCGCGGTGGAGTCCTGCACCGCCGCCGCGATCTCGGCCTCCTTCAGCCGCGACTGCACCATCATCGAGAGGTCCTCGAGCACGCGCCGCGAGCGCTCGAGGCGATCGAACGTGAGCTGCTGCTCGGGGATCCGCTTGCGCGCCTCCTCGAGCGAGAGCACCCGGTCGTCGAGCACCGCGATCTGCGCGTTCACGCTCGACAGGAAGCGCCGCGCCCGGTCCTCGATCACGTCCTGCACCGCGTCGATCCGCCGGTCGAGCGCCCGCACGTCGGGGTCGGACGGCATGCGCCGGTTGAGCAGCTGCGTCCGCTCGTCCACCAGCAGCCCGAGCCGCTCGACCTCGCTCTCGGCGATCCGCGCGTCGCTGAACGCCTCGGTGGAGAGGATCCGCTCGAGCAGCTCGCGCCGGCGCGTGAGGGAGTCGGTCGCCTGCGGCCCGCCCAGGGCGAGCGTGAGCTGCTCGCGGATGCGGCGCAGCGTCGAGGCCGCGCTCTTGAGCTCGTTGATCTCGCTGAAGAAGTACTGCGCCTGGTCGGCCGGGGTCGTGATCCCCTCGGTGAGCAGGTAGTTCCGGATCTGCCCCTCGGCGTCGTACAGCTGGTCGTTGAGCGACGTGAGCTGCGCCTGGAGGTAGGTGACCGTCGACCGCGCGCTCACCCGCTCGAGGTCCATCTTGCGGCGCACGAACACGTGCGCGACGACGTTCGGGATCTCGCGCGTGAGCTCCGGATCGGTGCCGCGGAAGGTGATCCGCAGGACGTTCGCGTCGCGGTTGGCCTGCACCACCTCGAGCGAGGCCCGCAGCCCGTTCGCCACCGCGAGCCGCGGCACGAGCACGAGGCTCATCCGCTCCTGCTGGCGGGCGTCCGGCGCGAGCTGCAGCCGCACGCCGGGGAGCGCGATGACCGCCGAGTCGCCGAAGGTGCCGAGCAGCGAGTCGCGCGGGAAGCGGCGCACCTCCCAGCCGCCGGCGAGCCGGACGAAGCGGAACTCCGCATCGGGCGCGTCCGCCGCGACCACCGCCCACGACACGAGCGCGCTCCGCGGCGTCCGCTGCGGCTGCAGCACCGCGAGCCGCAGGCCCAGCGAGTCGACCACCTCCAGCGCGAGGTTGCGGCTCGTGATCAGCTCGCTCGACGTGGCGAGCAGCTGGTTGTAGTCGGTGCCGAAGTAGTTGGCGCTCACCGCGCTCGCCGCCGGATCCTCGATCCGCACCGTCGTCTCGGCCTGGAAGAGCGGCTCCACGCGGCGGGCGGCCACCACCCCCGCCGCCACCGCCAGCCCCACGCAGGTCACGATGATCCACGCGCTGCGCGCGATCGTCGCCCAGCCGCGCCGCAGGTCGAGCGGCGTGTTCGGCTCGATCGGCACCACCATCGGGAGGTTGCTCATGGCCGCCGCCTCAGCGCGTGAGCAGCACGGTGATCGAGACCACCGAGGCGATGATCGTCGAGACCGCGGCGAAGGTCGTCACGCGACGCTGGTTCCGCACGAACCACGAGTCGTCCTGCACGAAGATCGCGTCCCCGGAGCGGAGGTCGAACGCGCCGAGCGACTGCTCCACCGAGAGGTTCAGCCGCGACCCGTCGTAGCGGAGCAGCTGCACCCGCGGCAGGCCCTCCGCGCCGATGGTGCCCCCCGCGCGCGCGATCACCTGGATCGCCGTCGCCGTCGGGTCCACCGGGTAGACGCCCGGCGAGCGCACCGAGCCGAAGACCGGCAGCGGCCGCACCAGCATCACGTCCACCGGCGTGTTCACGATCCGGTCGCGGAAGCGCGCGATGAGCATCGCGTTCAGCGAGTCGGCGGTGAGCCCCGCCACGCGGATCCGGCCCAGCGCGGGGAAGATCGCCGTGCCGTCGTTCTGCACGAACACGTCGCCGGTGAGCTCGGGCTCGCGCCACACGTTCACGCGGATCTGGTCGCCCGGCTGCGTGGTCCAGGGCGCGAGCATCGATTGCGGGATCGGCGTGACCGCGGGGCGCGGCTTGCCGCAGCCCGCCGCCAGCACGACCAGCGCGAGCGCGAGCCCGCGTGGGAGGAGCGTCGACATGTCGGAGAGGGGGAGGAGACCGCCCGGTGCGGATGCCATCCGATGGAATACGATCGGACCCGGGCCGAAGAAACGCCGGACGCCCATCAGTAGGCGCCCCGCATGGAGAGCACGGCGGGGACGGTGCGCGCCAGGATGAGCAGGTCGCGCGACACGGTCCAGCCGCGGATGTACGCCGCCTCGAGCCGGACCACCGCCTCGAACTCGGTGATCGTGTTGCGCCCGCTCACCTGCCACGGACCGGTGATGCCCGGCAGCACCTCGAAGCGCACGAAGTGGTGCGGCTTGTACCGGGCCACCTCGCTCGGCAGCGCCGGCCGCGGCCCCACGAGCGACATCTCGCCGCGCAGCACGTTGAGGAGCTGCGGCACCTCGTCGAGGCTCGATCGCCGCAGGAAACGCCCCACCGCCGTCAGCCGCGGATCGCCCTTGATCTTGAAGAGCGGGTCGGCGGCGTACTGGTTCGCCTCCCCGAGCGCCGCCTGCTGCCGTTCCGCGTCCTCGACCATCGTCCGGAACTTCAGCAGCGTGAAGCCCTCGCCGCCCAGCCCCACCCGCGTCTGCCGGAAGAGCACCGGGCCCCGCGACGTGAGCCGGATCGCGAGCGCGATCACCAGGATGACCGGCGCGCCGAGCACCAGGCCCGCGAGCGCCCCGACGAGGTCCACCGTCCGCTTGAGGACCAGCTGCACGCCGACGAGCGCCGGCCGGCTGAGCAGCGCCAGCGGCTCGGCGCGCCGGAGCAGGAAGCTCGGCTCGTCGAGCCGCTGGAACGCGCGCCGGCGCGTCGCGAACACGCGGCAGCCCGCACTGGAGGCCGCGATCATCAGGCTCTGCAGCGCCGCGTCCCCCACCGGCCCCACGAGCACGATCGCGTCCGCGTTCGACGCGGCCAGCGCGTCGTACAGCTCGCCCGTGCCCGCCTGCGTGTCGTGGGGCCAGCTCTCGGAGATCTCGAGGAAGGCCGGCGCCGCCGCCTCGCCACCCTGCTCCGCCACCCGTCGGTCCCAGTCCGCTCGCACCCCGGTGATCACGTCCCCGGGACCCACGATCAGCGTACGCGACGGGTCCATGCCGCGCGGATCGAGCGCGCGCGCGGCCTGCGTGATCACGCGCCGCTGCGCGATCAGCGCGCCCCACAGCGCCAGCACCACCGCGCCCAGCGCGGTCGCGCGCGGCACCAGGAACGCCGTCCAGATCTCCGTCCAGCGCGGCAGCGCGAGCCCGAGCAGCAGCGCGGCGAGGATGCGCCCGCTGTGGAACTCGCGCTCCGTGTACGAGTAGCTCCGCGTCGCCACCAGGCAGAACACGAGCGCCGAGAGCCGCCGCACCAGCGGCACCGGCTCGGCCGGCAGCAGGAAACGGAGGAAGTCACCGCCGTCGGGGCCGAGGAGGGGGCCGAGCTGTGCCAGCGGCAGCAACGCGAGCCCGATGAACACGACCGCCAGCGTCACGAAGTCGGACGCGACGATGACGCCGCCGTAGACCACCTCGCGCCAGAATCGACGCCGTTGCAGGCGCACCGCACGTTGGCGGGCACCGAGACGGGCGATGTGGGCGGTGAGGGCCACCGCGGCCGGGGAAGTCATTCCGTGATATGGATGTTGCGTCGAATTCTAGGTCGCTGCCTAATTATCATCCAGTGTTTACGTTTCAAACTGACAGTCGTCCGCCAGAGGAAGTCGCCCCCCGCGATTCCATAATGTCGTCCGTCCATCCTGCGCCCGCGACCGTGTCCAACCCGCTCAAAGTCAGCGAGCCCAGCTCCGGCCCGAGCCTGGAGCGCCACTTGCGGCCCACCGCCTCGCCGGCCGAGGTCGAGCGCCTCCGCAAGATCCTCACGGAGGCCGTCGCACGGCACGCGACCGACATCCACATTCGCGCCGGCGACATCGTCTATGCGCGCGTCGACGGCGAGCTCGTCCCGCTCGACACCCCGGTCCTCTCGGCGCTCAACACGTACGAGATGACGA
>CAZPJF010000305.1:0-4587 GCA_964586095.1 uncultured Gemmatimonas sp.
CGCGGCGCCGCCGCCGCGCTGGAGGGGGGAACGGGTTGGGGAATGGGTGCACCTGGGGGGGGGCGTTGGGGGGGGGCGGCGGGACGCCGGTCCCGCCACTTGCGGTGGGACGCCAAAAAGATGTATCCTACTTGCACCTTAACAAGTCAGTGCAATCGCTGAATCCGCGTCAGGGATTCCCCTCGGAGCCAAGCATGCGACTCACCCGCCACACCGACAACGCCCTGCGCTCCCTCATCTACATCGGGCTGCACGACGATGGCCCGTCCCGCATCACCGACATCGCCCGGCGCATGGGGATGTCGGAGGACCACGCGGCGAAGGTCATCGCGCGGCTCGCCGAACTGGGGTTCGTGGAGACCACCCGCGGGCGCGCGGGCGGCGTCCGGCTCGCCCGCCCCGCGGAGGCCATCAACATCGGGGCCGTGGTCCGGGCGACGGAGGACAACCTCAACCTGGTGGAATGCTTCGACCCCGAGACGAACCAGTGCCCCATCGCGCCGGCCTGCGCGCTGGCGCCCGCGCTCGACGAGGCGCTCTCTGCCTTCTTCGCCGTGCTCGACCGCTACACGCTCGGCGACCTCCTGGCCCGGCCACGCGCGCTCCAGCGACTGCTGATCGCCTGAACGGTCCCGCGGCTCGTCCCGCTGCTCGCTCCGCTGCTCGCCCCGCTGCTCGCCCCAGAGCTCGTTCCGCTCCTCATCCCGCTCCTCGACCCCTGCCGCGCATCCGACCGACCGCCGCGGCACCAGGAGTCCGCATCATGGATTGGTTCGTCCGCGGTTTCCTCAAGGCGAGTCTCTCGTGGTTCTCGCTCGCCGTGCTCCTCGCGCTCGCCATGGCGGTCCTTCCGGCCCTCACGGTGTACCGGACGGCGCACCTGCACCTCGCGCTGCTCGGCTTCGTCACCCAGATGATCTACGGGGTCGCGCTCCACGTGATCCCGCGGTTCTTCGGCCAGCCCCTCGTGCACCGCCGGATGGCGGAGGTCCAGTTCTGGACCGCCCAGGTGGGGCTCGCCCTGCTCGCGACCGGCTTCGTCGCGCGGGTCCATGGCTGGCCGGGCGCGTCCGCGCTGGTCGCCGCGGGTGGCCTCGCCTCGGCGACGGCGGCCGCCTGCTTCGTGGTGAACCTCTGGCGCACGATGGATGCGAGCCCGATGCGCGCGATCAATGCGCGCGGGCGTCGCATCCCGACACTGCCGCAAGCCGACGCACACTGACCGCCGGCACCAGCGAAACCGCGCGCCGCACCGTCGCGTAGCCTCGACAGGTGCAACCCGGCGTGCCCGAGGGTTGTCCAATCGACGGCCCCAACGGCGGAGCGCGCACGTGTCGACCGACTGGTTGCTGGACCTGAAGCACGCGTGGCGCTCGCTGCGGCGCGCGCCCGGCTTCCTGATCACCGCCGTCGCGACGCTCGCCATCGCGCTCGGTGCGGCGGTCGGGATGTTCAGCGTCGTCAACGCGGTGCTGCTGCGGCCGTTGCCGTTCCCTGAGGCGGACCGCCTCGCCTTCGTCTCCGGCACCGCGCCCGGGTCGGACCTCCCGGCGGACTTCGGCGTGGGGCTCGACTTCTACCTCCAGTACAAGGAACGCTCCCGGCTCCTCGACGGGATCTTCGTGTTCTTCGGCGGCACGTCCACGTTCCGCACCGAGGACCGGGTGGAGCGGATCCCCATGGCGTGGCCCAGCCCGGACATGTGGGCCACGCTCGGCGCCGCGCCGCGCCTCGGTCGGCTCCCGACGCCGGAGGACGGGGACGGGGTGATCGTGCTCAGCGACCGGCTCTGGGAGGAGTGGTTCGGCCGGGACCCGAACGTCGTCGGCCGGTCGTTCTTCGCGTCCGGCGAGATGCGCCAGGTCGTCGGCATCATGCCGCCCGAGTTCGTCTTCCCGTCCGACCAGACGCTGCTCTGGGTGAACAGCCCGATCGCCCTCGCCGACGTCGCGCCGGGGCAGCTCGGTGTCCCGGTGGTCGTCCGCCTCAAGCCCGGCGTGACGCACGATGCGCTCGCGACCGAGCTCACCCAGCTCGCGCGGGCGCTCCCCGAGCGGTTCGGCGGCCCCCCGACCTACGCCCGGCTCATCGCGCAGCATCGCGCGGTCGTCGTGCCGGCGCTCGACCGCCTCGTCGGGCCGACCGTCACGACGTCGCTCTGGGTGCTGCTGGGGGCCGTGACGATCGTGCTCGTCATCGCCTGCGCGAACGTCACCAACCTCTTCCTCGTGCGGGTGGAGGCGCGCCATCGCGACCTCGCGGTGCGCCACGCGCTGGGGGCCGGCCGCGGCCGGCTCATGCGGCTGCCGATCGCCGAGGGATTCGTCATCGCGCTGCTCGCCGGCGGGGCGGCGATCCTCATCAGCGCGGTCACCCTCCCGCTGTTCCTGCGCGCCGCGCCCGAGGGGATCGCGCGCCTCGAGACCGTGCGGATCGACGCCGCGTCGCTCGCGGCCGCGTTCGGCCTCGTCATCGTGGTCGGCCTGGCCTGCTCGCTGGTGCCGGCCCTCCGCGCCGGTCGCCCCGAACTCTCCCGCATCCGCGAAGGCGGCCGGACCGGCACGGCGCGACGGCACTGGGCCCGCGACGGCCTCGTCGTCGGACAGACCGCGCTCGCGCTGGTGCTGCTCGTCGGCTCGGCGCTGCTCCTGCGGAGCTTCCAGCAGCTCCGCCGCGTGGACCCCGGGTACGACACCGCCGACCTCTACACCTTCCAGTTCGCCCCCCAGCAGGAGCACCTCACCGACGGACCGGCGTGGGGCCGCCTGCATCTCGACTTCATGGACCGGCTGCGTGCGCTGCCGGGCGTGACCGCGGTCGGCGTGGTGAACAACATCCCGCTCGACGAGGGCACTGGGTCGGCGCGGTTCCTCACCGAGGGGCGGAGCCCCGAGGACGGCGGCACGCTGCTCGCCCAGAACTTCGCCGCGGGCGACTACTTCCGGGCGATGGGGATCTCGCTGTTGCGCGGGCGGGCCTTCTCGACCGACGAGGCGATCACGCCGAACTCGAGCGTCGTCATCAGCCGGTCCGCGGCGGCGTCGCTGTGGCCGGACCAGGACCCGGTCGGGCGGCGCCTCACGCGCACGGGGACCACGCCGCTGACCTTCACCGTCGTCGGGGTCGTGGAGGACGTGAAGCAGGACGACTGGCGCGACGAGGGCGAGGCGATCGTCTACTACCCGCTCACCGGACCGACGCCGACGTCGTGGGCGATGGGGTCGCCCGCGTACGTGGTGAAGTCGACGCGGGCGGCGAGCCTCACGCGCGAGGTCCGCGAGCTGGTGCGGCAGGTGGCGCCCGAGGCGCCGGTGTACCGCGAGTTCACGATGGAGTTCCTCGCGCGACGCGCGATGGTACAGCTCACCTTCACGATGCTCACGCTGGGCGTCGTCTCGACGCTGGCGCTCATCCTCGGGGCGGTCGGGCTCTACGGCGTCCTCTCGTACGTCGTCGCCCAGCGCACGCGGGAGATCGGCGTCCGGATGGCGCTGGGGGCGACCGGCACGGCGGTGCGACGCATGGTCGTGTCGCAGGGCGCCCGCGTCGTGCTCATCGGGATCGCCATCGGGCTCGCCGGCGCCGCGGCCTCCACCCGTGCCCTCGGCTCGCTCCTCTTCGGCGTCGCCGCGCTCGATCCGGTGGTCTTCGTCGGCACGGCGGTGCTGCTGCTGCTCGTCGGGATGCTGGCCAGCTACCTGCCGGCGCGGCGGGCCAGCCTCGTCGACCCCAACGAGTCACTGCGCAGCGACTAGCCCGTCCTGGAAGCGGTACTCGACCCCGAGCTCCGCCAGCAGCGCGACCACGCGGCGGAGCCCGAGCCCCATCACGCTGAAGTAGTCGCCGTCCACGCGCTCGACGATCGTCGCGCCCCAGCCCTGGATGCCGTAGGCGCCCGCCTTGTCCATCGGCTCGCCGGTCGCCACGTAGCGCGCGATCTCGTCCTCGGTGAGCGCGCGGAAGGTGACGCCGACCTCCTCCACCGCGCTCACCACCCGCGTCCCGCGGGCCACCGCGATGCCGGTCATCACGAGGTGCGACCGGCCGCTGAGCCGTCGGACCATCGCGCGGGCCTCCGCCGCGTCAGCCGGCTTGCCGAGGATCTCGCCGTCGACCACGACCGTGGTGTCGGCGGCGATCACCACCGCCTCCGGGACCCGCGCGGCGATCACGCGCGCCTTCTCGCGCGCCAGCCGCTCGGTGTAGTCGTGCGCGCCCTCCCCCGCGCGCACCGACTCGTCCACGTCGGCCGGCATCACCTCGTGCGCGATGCCGACGAGGTCGAGCAGGTCGCGCCGCCGCGGCGACTGCGAGGCGAGCACCACCCGGACGCGCGCCGTCATGCGCCCCGCTCCAGCCAGAGCGTCACGGGCCCGTCGTTCACGAGCTCCACGTCCATCATCGCCCCGAACTCGCCGGTCGCCACCGTCAGCCCGCGCTGGCGGAGCAGCGTCACGAAGCCCTCGTAGAGCGCGACGGCCACCTCCGGGCGCGCCGCGTCCACGAAGCTCGGCCGCCGCCCCTTCTCGGCGTCGCCGTAGAGCGTGAACTGGCTCACCACGAGCACGGCGCCGCCCACGTCGCCCA
>CAZPJF010000306.1:0-4585 GCA_964586095.1 uncultured Gemmatimonas sp.
ATCGTGATCGCCGCGTTCGCCGCCCACACCGAGACGAGGTAGCCCCACGAGCCGACGAAGGCGCCACCCTCGCCGACGCCCATCTGCATGTAGCCGTGCGCACCGCCGGCCTCGGGATGGTGCTTGGCGAGCATCGCGAAGCACCAGGCGAGGCAGAGGGACCCCGCGAGCACCACGAGCCAGGCGGTGACCGCGTTCCAGCCGTACGGCGCCAGCGCCGCCGGCTGCATGAAGATCGCCGCGCCGATGATGTTGCCGACGACGAGGGCGGTGGTGGTGTAGAAGCCGAAGCGCTTGCGCGCGCGGTGCTCCGCGGTGGTGAGCGTGCCGCTCACGCGCCGGCTCCGGCCGCCGCGGGCACCGCGCCGCCGGCGCCCGGCGACCGGCCGGCATCGAGCTCGGCGAGGCTCGCCTGCAGGATCGTCATCGCCTCGTCCACGTCCGCGCGCGTGATGAGCAGCGGCGGCATGAAGCGCACGGTGCTCACGCCGCACGAGAGCAGCAGCAGCCCGTTGTGGTACGCCCGCGTGATCAGGTCGTCGCAGAGCCGCCGGTCCGGCGCCGCGGTCGCCGGCTCCACGAACTCGCAGCCGATGAAGAGCCCGCGGCCGCGCACCTCGCCGATCCGCGGCTCCGTCGCCTGCCACGCGCGCAGGCGGTCCATGAAGTAGGCCCCCACCGCCGCCGCGTTGGACGCGTACTCGCGTTCCACGAGGTCGAGCGTCGCGATGGCCGCCGCGCAGCAGACCGGGTTCCCGCCGTAGGTGTTCCCGTGCGCGCCCCGCTTCCACTGCTCCATCAGCCGCTTCTTCGCCACCACCAGCCCGATCGGCATCCCCGAGCCCAGCCCCTTGGCGAGCGTCATGATGTCGGGGACCACGCCCTCATGCTGCGCGGCGAACATCCGCCCCGTGCGGCCGACGCCGCTCTGCACCTCGTCGAAGACCAGCAGGATCCCGTGCCGGTCGCAGAGTTCGCGCAATCCGCGGAGGAAGCCGGGCGGCGGCACGAGGTAGCCGCCTTCGCCCTGCATCGGCTCGATCAGGATCGCCGCGACCTCCCTGGCGGGGACGTTCGACGCGAAGAGCACGTGCTCGATGTAGTGCAGCACGGCCGCACCCTGGTCCGCCCCCGCGAAGAGGGGACGGAACGCGTTCGGATACGGCACGTGCGTCACGCCGGGCATCGAAGGGAAGAAGCCCGCCTGCTGCGTGTACTTGCTGCTCGTGAACGAGAGCGAGCCCATGGTGCGGCCGTGGAAGCCGCCCAGGAACCCGATGAAGCGCGGGCGCCCGGTGACGTACCGCGCGAGCTTGAGCGCCCCCTCGACGCTCTCGGTCCCCGACTGGCACATGAACGAGAGCACCGGCTCGTCCCCCATCGGCTTCAGCTCGGCGATCCGCTCGCCGAGCCGCACCTGCCGCTCGTGCCAGTAGTCGGACGAGATGTGCAGGAAGCGCTGCGCGGCGTCGGTGATCGCCTGGACCACCTCGGGGTGCGAGTGGCCGGTGGAGCAGACCGCGATGCCCGCGGCGAAGTCGAGGAAGCGGTTGCCGTCCACGTCCCACACCTCGGCGCCGCGGCCGTGCGACATCACGAACGGGTAGTCGCGCGGGTACGAGGGCGAGACGACCGCGGCGTCGCGTGCGATGAGGGCCTTGGCCTTCGGGCCCGGCAGCTCGGTCCGGATGTGGGGGGAGTGCATGCGGGAAGTTGCGCCGGCCGGCGGTCGGGCACCAGAGCGGCCGACCCGCGCCGCCGCGTCCAGTCACTCCGCGCGCAGCGCGATCCGAACCGGCTGCGCGTGCGCCGCCGTCGTGCGCGCCTGGAGCTCCCGCAGCACGCGCAGTTCATCCGCCGTCGGGGGC
This sequence comes from uncultured Gemmatimonas sp., assembly GCA_964586095.1. GTDB lineage: Bacteria > Gemmatimonadota > Gemmatimonadetes > Gemmatimonadales > Gemmatimonadaceae > Pseudogemmatithrix. Next base: position 1,869 of record CAZPJF010000306.1, read on the forward strand.
GGCACGACGGCGGGATCGTCGACCGCGCGCAAGGGCCAGCCGCACGCCGCGCGCACCTGCTCGACCGTCACGCCCTCGTACCGCTGCGTGAGCACGAGCTCGCCGGTCGCATCCACCGGCTCGAGCACGCCCAGGTCGGTGATCAGCGCCCGCGGCCGCCCGGCGCTGGTGCGGAAGTCGAGCCGCTCCACGAACGTGCGCGCCGACTGCCTCATGATCACGAACACCTCACGCGCCTGCGACGCGATCTCCGGCGCGCCGCCGGAGCCGGGGAGCCGCACGGCCGGGTGCCCGTACGCGCCGATCACGGTCGAGTTGAGCCCCCCGAACCGGTCGACCTGCGCCGCCCCGAGGAAGCCCACGTCCACGCGGCCGCGCTGCAGGTAGTGCGTGAACACCTCCGGCAGCGGGATCACGCTCCGCGCCGTCTCGGCCAGCTCGCCGTCGCCGATCGAGAGCGGCAGCACGCTCGGGCGGGTCCCCACGGTGCCGCTCTCGTAGATGAGCACGAGGTCCGGCGCGTGCGTGAGGCGCGCGAGGTTGCATGCCGCGCTCGGCAGGCCGATCCCCACGAAGCAGACCGCACCGTCCCGCAACCGCCGCGCGGCGGCGATCGTCATCATCTCGTCGGGCGTCCAGGCGGTCATGCGCGCCCCGCCGCCCGCCCCGCGGCGTGTCCGGTGCGCACGGCGCTCATGCCGCGGCCCCCACGCTGCGCAGGAACTCGGCGTGCGTCGCCGTGCCGAGCACGTGCCGGGCCATCCATGCCGTGAAGGACTCGCGGCTGCGCGCGATCCCGTCCCATGCCTGGTAGAACGCGTTGTCGCGCGGATAGTGGCCGAGCGCGTAGCTCGGATACGCGCCCCCCGGCACCTCGGCGATCGCGGCGACCTGCCACCCGGGGATCACGAACGCGTTCATCGGCGCATCGAGCCGCTCGACCACGCGCTCCACCGTCACCACGACGGTGCGCGCGGCCATCGCCGCCTCGCGGCTGGCCCCGACGATGCCGCGCAGCAGCACGTTCCCCTCGCGGTCGGCGGCCTGCGCGTGGAGGATCGTCACGTCGGGCGTGATCGCGGGGAGCGCCGTGAGCGCCTCGCCGGTGAAGGGGCAGACGACGGTGCGGATCGTCGCCGCGTTGGCGGCGGGGAGGTCGGTGCCCGCGTAGCCCCGGAGGATGCCGAAGGGGAGCCCCGCCGCACCAGCCGAGTAGCGCACGGCCATCCCCGCGTGGCTGTGCTCGTCGATCGCGAGGGGATGCGGCCACGCATGTTCGACGGCGTCGCGCAGGCGATGCAGCGAACCCACGCCGGGATTGCCGCCCCATGAGAAGGCCAGCGCGCGCGCACAGCCCATCCCGATCATCTGATCGTAGATGAGGTCGGGCGTCATGCGCACCAGCGTGAGGCCGCGCCGCCGCTGCCGGATGAGTTCGTGCCCGGCGGCGAACGGGATCAGGTGCGTGAAGCCCTCGAGCGCCACGGTCTGGCCGTCGCGGACATGCGCCGCCATCGCGTCGCGCAGCGGGAGGAAGCTCGGCGTCATGCGGGCCCGGGGTCGCTCGCGAGCGCCCGCTCGAACCAGCGCACATCCTCCGGCGACCCGAACACGTCCACGGCGCGCGTCCGGTCCAGCAGGGCGATCGTGGCGACCGCGTGCGACCGCGTCGTGTAGCGCCGCAGCATGAGCACGGGGAGCATCAGGTCGCGCGTCCAGCACGGGTGGTCGTCGCGCGACACCTCGGCCAGCGTGGGGCGCACGAAGTTCCCCGCCCCCAGCCCGCCGCCGGTGAGCACCTCGCCGCCGAAGCAGAGCCGCGCCCCATGCTCGTGCAGCTGGTGCGCGACCTTGCGGTACTCGGCGACGTCGCCGGCGGAGACGAGCGGGCCCATGTCCGTGTCGCGGAGCGTGGGGTCGCCGATGCGCAGGCGCTCCACGTGCGCGCCGAGCCGCGCGATGAGCGCGTCGGCGACGTCGACGTGGGCGAGCAGGTGCGAGGGCGCGCTCGCGCGCTGGCCGGCGTGGTCGCAGGCGGTGCGCACGATCCGCGCGGCCGTCTCGTCGAGGTCGGCCGCCGCGGTGACCACGGCGACCGCCTTGGTCGTGAGCTGCAGCTGGCAGGGACGCGGCGTCGGTCCCGCGCGGAGGATGGCGGCGAGCCGGCCGCCCGGCCCGGCGGCACCGGTATAGGTCGCCCCGGCGAGTCGCGGGTCGCGGAAGAGCGCCTCGCCCATGTCCTCGGGCGACCCGAGGATGAGGTTCACGACCCCGGGCGGGGCACCGGCCTCGTGCAGCCACTCCACCAGCAGGCGCGCCGACCACGGCGACTCCTCGGCGGCCTTGAGCACGACCGTGTTCCCGGCGAGCATCGCCTCCACGGCGGGCGCGACACCGAGCGCGAGCGGATGATGGAACGGCGCGAACACCGCCCAGGGTCCGCGCGGCGGTGCGTCGGCGTCGGCGCCGCGGCTCGCCTGCGCATCGCAGAGCGCGACCCTCCTCGCCGCCGCACCCCAGACCTCCCGGAGCGCCTCGCGCCGCGTCTTGCCGAGTTCGAGCGAGAGCACCGCGGCGAGCTCGCAGGCGCGCGACTCGAGCCCGCCGAGGAACCGGCGCGCGACCGCGCGCCGGTCCGCCGATGCGGTGGCGGGCCAGCCCGGGAAGGCGCGCGCCGCGGACGCGAACGCGACGCCGACCTCGTGCTCGGTCGCGGC
>CAZPJF010000307.1:0-4578 GCA_964586095.1 uncultured Gemmatimonas sp.
GCGGGATGGGCGGTGGTGCCGGCACCGGCGCCCCCTCGTCCGGCCCGCGTCGCGGCAAGAAGGGCAAGCGGGTCGACCAGGAAGCGGTGTCGGCCAACATCTCGCGCACCATGCGCCAGCTCGGCGGCGGCCCCGGCAAGCGCCGCGACCGCATCGACACGAGCGCGCGCGAGGAGCTCGAGGCGATCCGCGCCGAGATGGCGGAGCGCGAGAAGACCACGATCCGCGTGAACGAGTTCATCACGGTCTCCGAGCTCGCCGACATCCTCAAGGTGCCGGCGACGCAGATCGTCTCGTTCGCGTTCAAGCACCTCGGGTTGATGGTCACCATCAACCAGCGCATGGACTTCGACCAGATCGAGCTCATCGCGAGCGAGTTCGGCTTCAACGCCGTGCGCGAGGAGGAGTACGCCGCGGCGCCCGAGGTGCAGGAGAAGGACGCCGACACCGACCTCAAGCCGCGGCCCCCGGTGGTCACCATCATGGGCCACGTCGACCACGGCAAGACGTCGCTCCTCGACTACATCCGCAAGGCGACCGTGGTCGCGGGCGAGGCGGGCGGCATCACGCAGCACATCGGCGCCTACCACGTCTCGCTCCCCGACGGGCGGGCGATCACCTTCCTCGACACCCCGGGCCACGAGGCGTTCACCGCCATGCGCGCCCGCGGTGCGCAGGTCACCGACATCGTCGTGCTCGTCGTCGCGGCGGACGATGCCGTGATGCCGCAGACCGTCGAGGCGATCTCGCACGCGAAGAACGCCGGCGTGCCGATGATCGTGGCGATCAACAAGATCGACCTCCCGACCGCGAACCCGATGAAGGTCCGGCAGGACCTCCTGCAGCATGGCGTCGTGCTCGAGGACTTCGGCGGCACGACCCTCTCCACCGAGATCTCGGCCAAGAAGGGGACCAACGTCCCGGCCTTGCTCGACCAGATCCTGCTGCAGGCCGAGATCCTCGACCTCAAGGCGAATCCCGACCGCCGCGCGACCGGCTCCGTGGTCGAGGCCCAGCTCGACCCGGGGAAGGGTGCCGTCGCGACGATCCTGGTCCAGAACGGCACGCTCCGCGTCGGCGACGACTTCATCTGCGGGCTCTACTCCGGCCGCGTGCGCGCGCTGCTCGACGAGCGCGGCAAGCAGGTGAAGGAAGCCGGCCCCGCCGTGCCCGTGCAGGTGCTCGGGCTCACCGGCGTCCCGATGGCCGGCGACCAGTTCATCGCCGTCGCCGACGCGGCCGAGGCGCGCGAGATCGCGCAGCGCCGCGAGCGGCTCGACCGCGAGGCCAAGAGCCGCCGCACCGCCAAGGGCGCGGTCTCGCTCGAGGACTTCATGAAGGAGGCGGGCTCCGGGGAGAAGCGGCAGCTCAAGCTCCTCATCAAGGCCGACCAGGGCGGTCCGGCCGAGGCCCTGGCCGACGCGCTCCAGCAGCTCAGCAACGAGGAGGTGCAGGTCGAGGTGGTCGCGCGCGCGGTCGGCGCCGTCACCGAGAGCGACATCCTCCTCGCCAAGGCGTCGGGCGCGATCATCATCGGCTTCCACGTGCGCCCCGACACCAAGGCGCGCGCCGCGGCCGACCGCGAGGGCGTGGAGATCAAGCTCTACCGCATCATCTACGAGGCGGTGGCCGACGTGAAGTCCGCCCTCGAGGGCCTGCTGCGCCCCGAGGAGAAGGAGGTCGTGTACGGGGAGGCCGAGGTGCGCGAGACGTTCAAGGTGCCGAAGATCGGCGTCATCGCCGGCTGCTTCGTCCGCTCGGGCGTCATCAACCGCCAGGGACGCGCGCGCGTGGTCCGCGATGGCGTCGAGGTCTACGACGGCACGCTGGGCTCGCTGCGCCGCTTCAAGGACGACGTCAAGGAAGTGAAGGAAGGCTACGAGTGCGGCATCGGCATCGAGAACTTCAACGACATCAAGGTCGGCGACGTGATCGAGGTCTACCGGACCGAATCCGTGGCGCGCACGCTCCAGCCGGCGCAGGCCGGCTGAGCGCGCGCGGCCGGAGGGGGCGTCGTGCCGCCGCGTGACCCGCGCCGCGCCGACCGCGTGGGGGAGGCGATCCGCGAGGAGGTCGCGGCCTTCCTCGCGCGCGACGCCAAGGACCCGCGCCTCACGGGGCTCGTCACCGTGACCGGGGTCGAGATGACGCGCGACCTGCGGCACGCCAACGTCTTCGTCAGCGTGATGGGCACCGAGGCGGAGCGCGCGGCCACCATGGACGGGCTCAAGAGCGTGGCGCACCATCTCCGCAGCCGCGTCGGCAAGGCGCTCCGGCTGCAATTCGCCCCCGAGCTCACCTTCCGGCTCGACGAGTCGGTGCAGCGGGCCGCCCGCATCGAGACGCTCCTCGCGAGCCTCAAGGACAAGCCCGCCGCCGAACCGGCCCCGGACGATGGGACGTCGGACGACCGGGACCGTTGACGGCCTCCTGCTCGTCGACAAGCCCGCCGGCTGCTCCTCCCACGACGTGGTGATGGCAGCCCGGCGCGCGACCGGCGAGAAGCGCATCGGGCACGCGGGCACGCTCGACCCGTTCGCCACCGGGCTGCTGGTGCTGCTCATCGGGCGCGCCACGCGCCTCCTCCCGCACCTGCCCGGCGAGCCGAAGGTCTATGAGGCGACCATCCGGTTCGGCGTCGAGACCGATACAGAGGACCTCCACGGCGCCGTGGTCCGCGAGGCGGGGCTGCCCACCCGTGCCGAGCTGCTCGCGGCGCTCCCGACGTTCACCGGTGCGATCGATCAGGTGCCGCCCGCCTACTCCGCCAAGCGGGTGGAGGGCGAGCGCGCCTATGCGCTGGCGCGCGCCGGAACGGCGGTGGCGCTCGCGCCGGTGCGCATCCGCGTCGAGCGCTGGGAGATCCTTTCCCTCTGCGATCCGGGCGGCGCGGAGCGGCTGGCGGCGCCCGGTGACCACCCGATCGCCGAGGCGCGCGTGCGCATCACGAGCGGGGGAGGCACCTATGTGCGCTCCCTCGCCCGCGACCTGGCACGCGCCGTGGGAAGCGCCGCGCACCTCACGCAGCTGCGCCGCGTGCGGAGCGGCCCGTTCCACGTCGCGCACGCGCTCCCCCTCGCCGCGCTCCGGGAGGGCCCGCCGGCGGTGCGTCCGGCCCTCGCGGCGCTGCCGGATCTCCCTGTGCAGCCGCTCACCCCGGACGAGGTGCAGCGCATCGTCCGCGGCATCGACGTGCCGGCGCAGGTCGATGGCGCGTGGGGCGCGCTCACGAATCGCGAGAACGGGGTGCTCGTCGCCCTCGCCGAGCGGCGCGCCGATCGCTGGCAGCCGCGGGTGGTGATGCGTGAGGCCTAGCGCCGCGCTGGGACTGCCGCCCGAAGTGCGCGGCACCGTGTGCACGGTCGGCTCGTTCGACGGTGTCCACCGCGGGCACCGGCTCGTGCTCGAACGGCTCGCTGCCCGCGCCCGCGAACTCGACCTGCCCGCCGTGCTGGTGACCTTCGAGCCGCACCCGCTCGAGGTCGTGAACCCCGCCGCGGCCCCCCCGTTGCTGACGGTCGGCATCGAGAAGGGGGAGGTGCTCGCCGAGAGCCCGATCGACTACGTCATCGTGCTCCCGTTCACTCCCGCGCTCGCGACCTTCAGTGCGCCCGATTTCGTCGATCGCATCCTGCGCGAACGGCTCGGGCTCCAGTACCTGCTGGTGGGCTACGACCACGGGTTCGGACGAGGCCGGTCCGGCGACGCGGCGGTGCTCCAGGAGCTCGGTGCCGCGCGCGGCTTCGGGGTCGAGGTCGTGCCCCCGGTCCATGGCGGCGACGGACGGCCCATCTCGTCGACGACCATCCGCCGCGCCATCGCCGGCGGCGACCTCGCCCGCGCCGCTGACGGGCTCGGCCGCGCCTACAGCGCGAGCGGGATCGTCGAGCCGGGGGCGGGGCGGGGGCGCACGCTCGGCTTCCGGACGCTCAACATCCAGCTGCCGCCCGCCCGCAAGCTCCTGCCGCCCGAAGGCGTATACGCGGTCCGCGTGCAGACGCCGGCCGGCGCGTTCGGCGGGATGATGAACCTCGGTCCGCGCCCCACGTTCGACGAGCACGAGACGCGGCTCGAGGCGCATCTGTTCGACGCCGCGGGCGACTTCTACGGCGCCCGGGTGCGGGTGGACTTCGTCGCCCGGCTGCGCGAGACCCGGCGGTTCGAGTCACCCGAGGCGCTGCGCGCCCAGCTCGGCCGCGACGAGGCAGCGGCGCGGGCCGCGCTCGTCGCGCGGTGATCCACCGCCACACCCGCGCGCGCGGCGTCCCAACCCGTTGTGCGTGATTGACTTGACCCACGCCGCTCGGTACTCTTCAAGGTTTCGCCGGAGCCCGTGGACCGGCTCGTTCCCCCCTTCTTCCAGTCTTGGCATGTCCAACCTGAAGTATCGGTTGCTGCTGATCGGCGCGATGCTGCTCCTCTCCGCCGTCGCGCTCTTCCCGCGCACCGTCGTCGAGCGGGTCAAGAATGACCAGGGCCAGTTCGTCGAGGACACGGTGCGCCGCGTCCCCCTCAAGCGCGGGCTCGACCTCCAGGGCGGCATGCACCTGATGCTGGAGATCGACCAGTCCAAGCAGC
>CAZPJF010000308.1:0-4563 GCA_964586095.1 uncultured Gemmatimonas sp.
GCGGCGAGCGCGGCCGCCGCGACGACCGTGGGTGCCGCGGAGCCCCTGCCACCGCCGCGGCGCGCCTCGTCCGCCGGCACGACCCCTGCCGCGCCCGAGGTGGCCGATCGCCCGGCGCCCCGCCGCGACCTCCTCGCGCTCGACATCAACCGGCTCGCGGAGCACTGGGATGCGATCGTCGACAGCGTGAACGCGGAGCACCGCGCGCTGCTCCTGTCGAGCACCCTCGCGCACGCGACGCCGACTGCCGTGACCGCCGCGGGGACGGTGACGGTGACCGTCTCCTCGGACGCCCACGCGGAGATCATCTCGGGTGGCGAGGCCGTGCTCCTGGGCGCGCTCCGGCGGCGCTTCGACGGGGTGCAGAAGCTCGTCGTGCGCACCGTCGCGCCGGAGGGCGATCGCGCGCCGCGCCGCTTGAACGAGACCGCGGTGAAGGCCGACCGGATGGCGATGCTGCGGAAGCAGTCGCCGTTGCTCGACGCCGCCGTCGAGGCCCTCGACCTCGAGCTGCTCGATTGAGGCCGTGCGACGGCTTCCGGTCGTCGTGTCCAGCGCCTAACTTGTTATCAGTGCGACACTTCGACCGCGTGAGACGATGGCCGATTTCATGAAGATGCTGCAGCAGGCCCAGCAGATGACCGGGAAGCTGCAGGAGGTGCAGGAGGAACTCGGCCGCCTGACCGTCATCGGCGCGGCCGGCGGGGGGCTCGTCAAGGTCGAGGCCGACGGCCGCGGCACGGTGAAGCGCGTCTCGATCGATCCGACCGTGGTGAACCCGGCGGACGTCGAGATGCTCGAGGACCTCGTGGCCGTCGCGGTGCAGGAAGCGCAGAAGAAGGCGAAGGAGCTGGCCGAGCAGGAGATGAAGAAGGTCGCCGGGGGCCTTGGGCTCCCGGGGCTCGGGTCGCTCCCCTTCAAGATGCCCTTCTGATCGTGTCGGCGATCGACGACCTGGTGACGGAGCTCTCGCGGCTGCCGACCATCGGTCGGAAGTCGGCGTTGCGGCTCACGTACCATCTGCTGCGGCAGCCGGCGGACCAGAGCCGCCGGCTCGCGGCGGCGCTGGTGACGCTGGCGGAGAAGGTCCGGCCCTGCAGCGAGTGTTACAACCTGACGGAGTCGGAGCGGTGCGCGCTCTGCACCGACCCGCGGCGGGACCGGTCGGTCGTCTGCGTGGTGGAGGAGGCGTCGGACATCCCGGCGATCGAGCGGACGGGGGAGTACCGCGGCCTGTACCACGTGCTGGGGGGGCGGCTCGCGCCGCTCGACGGCGTGGGGCCGGGCGACCTCACGGTGGCGGCGCTCGTCGCGCGGGTGTCGGGGGGGGAGGTGCGCGAGGTGATCGTCGCGACCAACCCCAAGCTCGAAGGGGAGGCGACGGCGCTGTATCTTCAGGAGCAGTTGCGCCCGACCGGCGTCGCGGTGAGCCGGCTCGCGCGCGGCCTCCCGATGGGAGGCGACCTCGAGTACGCGGACGGCGTGACGATCGTGCAGGCGCTGTCCGCCCGCCGGGCGATGTGAGGGATGCGGTGAGCCGGAAGGCGCTCTGGTTCGGGATGGGGTTCGTGGGCGCGTTCGTCGCCGGCCTGCACTGGTGGTCGCGCGAGCAGGAGACGCAGCAGCGCGCGCTCTACAGCGCGCGTCCGCTGCGGCGGCTGGCGGCGCTGGGCTGGCTGAGCGGGCAGCCGAGCGCGGAGACGATCGTGACGTTGCGGGAGTACGTGGGTTGGGAGAGGAATCCCGTGCTGCGCCGCCGGGCCCGGCGGCTCATCGCACGCTTCGAGAACGCCCTCGCATAGGACGGGAGCATGGCGGTCGGCTCGGCAAGCTGGTCATTCACGGAAGAGGACTTCGGCGCGATCACGCGCGCGCTGAACAAGTTCCTCGGCGAGACCAACGCCAAGTGCGCGTTGCTCGTAGACCGCTCGGGGCAGCTGGTGGCGACGGTCGGCGAGCAGCCGACCTTCGATCCCACGGCGTTCGCCACGCTCACCGCCGCCGATTTCTCGGCGAACGACCAGCTCGCGAAGCTCGTGGGGGAGACCGACTTCAACTCCCTCTTCCACCAGGGCGAGAAGGAATCGATGTACCTCGCCGACGTGGCGCGCCGGGTGATCCTGGTGGCGCTGTTCGACAACCGCACCACCCTCGGCCTCGTCCGCCTCAAGATCAAGGACACCGTGCTCGAACTGACCAGGCTCTTCCACGACGTCTTCACGCGCGGCAAGTCGGCGGCGCAGCAGCCCGGGCTCCTCGCCGGGGCTGATGACGAGATCGACCAGCTCTTCGGCTAAGGGGATCCGCGCATGTCGATGATCAACTACGCGTCGCGCGAGATCAACTGCAAGATCGTGTACTACGGTCCCGGTCTCGGCGGCAAGACGACGAACCTCGAGCACGTGTACGGCAAGGTGAAGCCGGACACGCGCGGCAAGCTCATCTCGCTGGCGACGGAGACGGAGCGCACGCTCTTCTTCGACTTCCTGCCGGTGGACCTCGGGACGATCCGCGGCTTCAAGACGCGGTTCCACCTCTACACGGTGCCCGGCCAGGTCTACTACAACGCCTCGCGCAAGCTCATCCTCAAGGGCGTCGACGGGATCGTCTTCGTCGCCGACTCGCAGGTGGAGCGCATGGAGGCGAACCTCGAGGCCATGCAGAACCTGTACGACAACATGGCCGAGTACGGGTACGACCTCACGAAGATGCCGTTCGTGATCCAGTACAACAAGCGCGACCTCCCCAACGCCGCGCCGCTGGCCGAGCTGCAGCAGACGCTCAACCCCGGCTGGGAGGTCACCGACCCGGCCCGCATGAAGGTCACGCCCGACCAGTTCCACCCGGGCGAGCACATCATCGAGCAGCTCCCGACGGGCGAGTGGGTCGAGCGCGCGACGTACTTCGAGGCCGTCGCCGTCACGGGCGATGGCGTGTTCGACACCCTCAAGGCGGTGAGCAAGCTGGTGCTCAAGACGCTGGCGTGAGCCAGCGTCCCCGCCGGCCGCGGACGGCCGGATGAACCTCCCGAACACCATCTCCGCCGCGCGCATCGTCGCCTCGCCGCTCCTGGCGCTGCTGCCGTTCGTGCATTCGGTCCCCGTCCGCGTCTTCGCCTTCGCGCTCTACCTCGTGACCGCGATCAGCGACCACTGGGACGGCAAGATCGCCCGCGCCCGCGGCCTCATCACCGACCTCGGCAAGGTCCTCGACCCGCTCGCCGACAAGCTGCTGCTCGTCGGCACCTTCGTGCCGATGTTCCTCCTGCAGGCGCATCCGGAGGACGCGCTGCTGCGCCTCCTGCCGATGGTCGCCGAGCGGTCGGCGTACCCCTTCACCACGTGGGGGATCGAGGCGTTCTGGTTCCCGTGGTGGGTGCTCGTGCTCATCGTGGGGCGCGAGGCGTTCATGACCTGGTTCCGCGGCTTCGCGCAGGCGCGCGGCGTGGTCATCGCGGCCCAGCGCCTCGGCAAGTGGAAGGCCGGCTTCCAGTACACCTGGATGGGCGCCTCCTACTGCTGGTTCTGGCTCAAGCTCCTCTGCGACGAGCAGGGCTGGCACGGCCCGGTCGCGATGTTCTGGGCGCGGCTCCTCGGCGGCATCGGCACCATCACGCTCGTCGTCGCCTTCCTGCTCACGCTCGTCTCGCTCGGCGACTACCTGGTGAAGCACGGCTCCATCCTCACCGCGCCGCGCAAGGCGTAGCCGCCCCGTGGACGTCGAACTCGTCTCGATCGGCGACGAGCTCCTGCTCGGCCACACCATCGACACCAACGCCGCGTTCTTCGCGCGCGAGGCGGCCGCGCTCGGCATCCGCGTCGTGCGGCGCGCCACCGTGGGCGACGGGGCGGAGGAGATCGCCTCCGGCGTGCGCGACGCGCTCGACCGCACCGGCGCGGTCATCACGAGCGGCGGCCTCGGCCCCACCGCCGACGACCTCACCAAGCCGAGCATCGCGGCGCTCTTCGGGCGCGGGATGTACCGCGACGAGGCGATCGTGGAGGCGCTGCGCGCGCGCTGGAAGGCGCGCGGCTGGCCCGGGGAGCTCCCCGCGACGAACACGATGCAGGCGATGATCCCCGAGGGCGCGACGATCCTCGAGAACCGCCACGGCTCGGCGCCGGGCATCTGGCTCGAGGACGCGCGCGGCCGCTGGGTCGCCATGCTCCCCGGCGTGCCGCGCGAGTTCCGCGGGATGACGCGCGACACGGTCCTGCCGCGGCTCGTCGGGCGCGGTGCGGGCGGCACCGTGATCCGCTCGCGCACGCTGCGCACCACCGGCATCGCCGAATCGGCGCTCGCCGACGCGCTCGGGCCGCTCGCGAAGGACCCCGCGGGGGTCGCGCTCGCGTACCTCCCGGGATGGGAGGGCGTCGACCTGCGCCTCACCGTGCGCGACGTGCCGGCGGACGTCGCGACCGCGCGGCTCGACGCGGCCGCGCAGGCGCTCTACGGACAGGTGGGGCGGTGGGTCTACGGCGAGGACGCCGCCGACCTGAGCGAGCTCGTGCTGCAGGCGCTGCGGGCGCGCGCGATGCGCACGGCGGTCGCCGAGAGCTGCAC
>CAZPJF010000309.1:0-4557 GCA_964586095.1 uncultured Gemmatimonas sp.
GCCGAGGATCCGGCGCTGGTGCGGACCATGGGCGAGCGCGCGCGGGCGTTCGCCGAGACCTTCACGTGGGAGCGCTGCGCCCGGGAGACCGAGGCCCACCTGCTCCGCGTGGCCAACCCAAGGGGGACGTGATGGAGTTCCACTTCCTGTCGCACCACGCCGAGGTCTCGGACGCGATGCGCAAGCGCGCGGAGCGCGAGGTCCGGAAGGTCGCCCTGCGCATCCCGCGCGTGGTCGAGGCGATCGCCCGGTTCGAGGAGGACGGCGGGGTGCGGCGCGTCACCCTCACCCTGCGCGCGCCCAAGCACCACGACCTGACGGCACGCGCCGAGGGCCGCTTCTACGGGCCCGCGCTCGCCCAGGCCCTCACGCGGATCAAGACGCAGGCGAACAAGGAGAAGCAGGCCCTCCCCAAGGCCCGCGCCCGGCAACTGGCCCGCGTGCGCGGCTGACCGCATGGCCCCGCTGACCGTCGGCGCCTTCCTCGAGCGCACCAAGGACCTCCTGCAGCTGGAGGTGCTGGGGAGCCCCGACGGCTTCGCGCGCGAGATCCCGGCGCCCGACGCCTCGGGCCCGGGCCTCGTGCTCGCCGGCTACGTGGGGCGCTTCGTGCCGCAGCGCATCCAGGTCCTCGGTGAGACCGAGGTGAGCTACCTGCGCTCCCTCCCCGCCGCCGAGCGCGCGCGCATCCTCGCGACCTTCCTCGGCTACGAGATCCCGTGCGTGATGGTGACCAAGGGCCTCGCGCTCCCCGAGGGGATGGACGAGGCCGCCCGGAGCGCCGGCGTCACCATCCTGCGCTCGGCGCTCAAGACGCAGGAGTTCTACAACCGCATCACGCCGTTCCTGCTCGACGCGTTCGCGCCGACCACCTCGCTGCACGGCTCGCTGGCCGACGTGTACGGCGTGGGGCTCCTCTTCACGGGCGCGAGCGGCATCGGCAAGTCGGAATGCGTGCTCGACCTCGTGGAGCGCGGCCACCGCCTCGTCGCCGACGACCTCGTCATCACCAAGCGCAAGGGGCCCGACATCCTCATCGGCACCGGCCACCCGCTGCAGCGCCATTACATGGAGATCCGCGGCGTCGGGCTCATCGACGTGCGCTCGATCTTCGGCATCCGCGCGGTGCGCCAGCAGAAGCGCATCGAGGTCGTCGTCGTGCTGCAGGAGTGGAAGCAGGGGATGGTCGTCGAGCGCACGGGACTCGAGACGGACACCACGACGATCCTCGGCGTGGAGATCCCGCGCATCACGGTGCCGCTGAACCCCGGGAAGAACATCACGGTGATCGGCGAGGTGATCGCGATGAACCACCTCATGCGCTACAGCGGGCAGGACCCGGCGCAGGTGTTCAACGAGCGCCTCAAGGCGCACCTGCGCGACAAGGCCGACGTGCAGCGCTACCTCCTCGACGATGACGAGTGACGCGCCGATCCGCCCGACGGCGATCGTGGCCGGGCACGGCGATTTCGCCGCCGGGATCCTCTCGGCCGTCGAGCAGATCGCCGGCCGCGCCGGCACGTTCGTCGCGGTGACGAACGCCGGGCTCGGGCCCGGCGAGATCGAGGCGCGCCTCCGCGCGGTCCTCGCGGAGACCGGGGCCCGCCTCGTCTTCACCGACCTGCCCGCGGGGAGCTGCACCATCGCGGTCCGCCGCATCCAGCGCGACGACCCCGGGCTCGTGCTCGTGACCGGCGCCGCGCTCCCCATGCTCCTCGCGTACGCCTGCGGCTGCGACGTCGCCAAGGCGGTCGAGCAGGGCCGCACCGCGATCACCCTCGTCGAGCCGCCGCGGTGACGCTGGAGCTCTTCCGGATCGACGACCGCCTCATCCACGGCCAGGTCGTCGTCGGCTGGGGCCAGCCCTGCGGGCTCGGCTTCCTCGTCCTCGTGGACGACGAGGTCATCGGCTCGGAGTGGGAGCAGGAGCTCTACCGCATGGGCGTGCCGCCCGAGATGGACCTCTACTTCGATTCGGTCGAGAGCGCGGCGCGGCGGCTCGCGGACTACCGCGCCGAGCGCCGCACGGGGATGCTCCTCACCGGCGACATCGCCACCATGGCGCGCCTCGTGGCCGCCGCACCGGGCATCGCCACGGTGACCGTGGGCGGGATCCACCACAAGCCGGGGCGCGTCGCCCGGGCCCGCTACGTCTTCCTCACCGGCGACGAGGAGCGCCAGCTCCGCGACCTCGCCGCGCGGGGCGTCACCGTGACGGCGCAGGACGTGCCGCAGGCCGCGCCGGTCCCGCTCGAGGACCTCCTCCGCGGGGACGTCACGCAATGAGCGGCCTCGACCTCCTGCAGCTCCTCCCGCTCGCCGTGCTCGGCGCGGTGCTCGGGCTCGACGTCGTGAGCTTCCCGCAGGCGATGGTCTCGCGGCCCATTGTCTCGGCGACGCTCGCCGGGGCGCTCGTGGGCCAGCCGGGCCGCGGCCTCGCGATGGGGGTCGCGCTCGAGTTCTTCGCCCTCGAGTCGATGCCGTTCGGGGCGTCGCGCTATCCGGAGTGGGGGTCGGCGTCGGTCGTCGGGGGCGTCCTCGTCGCCCAGGCGCCGGACGGCACCGCGGCCGCGATGAGCGCCGCCGCCCTCGCCGCCCTCGTGACCGCCGGCCTCGGCGGCTGGTCCATGGTCGTCCTGCGCCGCTGGAACGCGCTCTGGGCCCGCAAGCAGCAGGCGCGCATCGCGCGCGGCTCGGGGAGCGCCGTGGTCGCCCTCCAGCTGGGCGGCATGTCCTCCGACCTCGTGCGCGGCGGCCTCCTCACGCTCTGCGCCCTCGCGGTCTTCGAGCCCATCCACCGCGTAGCCACCGAAACGGTCACCGTCTCGCCGGTCCTCTCGCGCGCGGTGGTGGTGGGGTGCGCGTCGGCGGTGGGGCTCGCCGCGGTGTGGAAGGTCGTCCACACCACCACCGGCGCGCGCTGGTACCTCCTCGCCGGGCTCGCCATCGGCTTCGCCGTCGCCGCGGGGCTCATGTGACGGCGCCGGACCCCGCCTCCACCGGCACCGGCGCCGCGACGCTCCCGCTCCGCGTGCGCGCCGCGATCCTCCTGCGCCTCCTCGCCATCCAGGGCGTGTGGAACTACGAGACGATGCTCGGCAACGGCATCGCCTTCGCGCTGGAGCCGGCGCTGGTGCGGCTCCCCGGGGGGAAGACGGGCGAGGCCTACCGCCGCGCCATGGGACGGCACTCCGGCTACTTCAACGCCCACCCCTACCTGGCCGCGGTGGCGGTCGGCGCGCTCGCGCGGGCGGAGCTCGATGGGGTGCCGGAGGCGCAGATCGAGCGCTTCCGCGTCGCCGCGCCGGGGCCGCTGGGGTCCGTCGGCGACCGGCTCGTCTGGGCCGGCTGGGTGCCCTTCTGCTCCGCGGTGGCCCTGCTCGCCTTCGGGCTCGGGATGTCCCCGGCTGGCGTCGTGCTCCTCTTCCTCGGAACTTACAACGTGCTGCATCTCGGCCTCCGCATCTGGGGGCTGCATGCGGGATGGACGCACGGGCTGCGGGTGGCGCAGGCGCTCGGGAACCCGCTGCTGCGGCAGGGCCCCGCGCATGTCGCGCGCGCGACGGCGCTCGTCGCGGGGATCGCCCTGCCGGTGGCGGCGGCCGGGATCATCGGACCGGGCCGGGTGGTGCTGGGAAGCGTCCTCGCCGCGGTCGCGGCGGGGGCGGTGCTGGTCACGCTGCTGCAGGGTCGCATCGAGGGATGGCGCCTCGCCACCCTCGGACTCGCGGCCTTCGTCCTCTACGCGATGGTGCGCTGATGCCCGAACGTGCCGTGCAGGTCGTGAATGCCAACGGGATCCACGCGCGCCCTGCCGCCGAGATCGTGAAGACGGCCGGCCGGTTCCGCGCCGACATCACCATCGCGCGCGACGACCTCGAGGTGAACGCCAAGAGCATCATGGGCGTGATGATGCTCGCGGCGGAGTGCGGCTCCACGGTGCGGATCCGCGCCCACGGGGACGATGCGGACGGCGCGCTCGAGGCGCTCTGCACGCTCATCGCCAACCGGTTCGGGGAACAGTAGCGGCGTGCCGGCGACCCTCCACGGCGTCTCCGCCTCGCCCGGCATCGTGGCCGGGCCCGCGCACCTCCTCCGCTGGGAGGTGCCCGAGGTGCGCTCGCGCGTGATCGACGACGTGGAGATCGAGCCCGAGATCGCGCGCCTGCGGCGCGCGGTGGACGCCGCCGTGGAGCGGCTGCGGGCGGTCAAGGCGCGCGCCGAGGAGAAGGCCGGGGCCGCGGAGGCGGCGATCTTCGACGTCCAGGTCGCCATCCTGCAGGACGCGGAGCTTCGCGCACGCGTCGAGACGCTGGTCCGCCAGAACCTCGCCGCCGAGAAGGCCTTCGACCTGGTGATGCTCGAGTGGCGCGAGCACTTCGGGCGCTCGACCAACCCCATGATGCGCGAGCGCGTCGGCGACCTGGTCGACGTGCACATCCGCCTCCTCTCGCTCCTCCTCGACCTCCCGGACCACGACCCGGTCGACCTCGAGCCGGGGGCCAACGCGATCCTCGTCACGCACGACCTGACGCCGAGCCTCACGATCCAGCTCGA